>JAFVBT010000049.1 GCA_017479785.1 Alphaproteobacteria bacterium | reverse complement strand
GCTACCACTTCGTCAACGCCACAGGCAGAGGACGGGTAGGGCACTCTACCCAACAGACGGAGGAGCAAATCAAAAAACGACTCGACGAGTGGTTTAACGATCATGAGATGCTGACTTGTCGACAGATGATGTCTTTAATAATCACACGCATATTCTTTTTCCTTTGTTATAAATTTTTCCTTGTATAATTGTATATAGAACATTGAGTTTCGGGCTTAGGACAACAACATCGGCATCGTACCCCGGAGCCAATACTCCCAAGTGATCTTTACGCATAATTCTGGCCGGATTTGTTGCCGCCATATGTACGGCCTCCTCTAATCTGAACCCGTAAGAAACAATATTCCGCACGCTATCAATCATTGTGAGTGCCGAACCGGCAATAACATCATCAGATTTGCGATAGAAGCACTTATCCAAATAAACTTCTTCACCATTAGCTATCAACGGCTTTTTCTTTTGTTTCGTCGGCTTTAAGGCATCGGTAACCAAAACAACCTTATCCAATGATTTGCATCTCAGCAAAAACTTAATAATTTCCGGATGGATATGAATTCCGTCTGCTATAACTTCACAAGAAAGTTCCGGATGAATAAACACTGCTCCGACTGTTCCGGGATCGCGATGATGAATTCGGCTCATGGCATTAAACAAATGCGTCACATGCATAATACGATCCTGCATTCCTTCAATCATTTGTTCATACGTGGCATTGGTATGTCCCGCCTGCAATACTATTCCTTTGGAAAGGCAATAAAGCGCAAGTTTACGCATATCTTTCAGTTCCGGTGCAACCGTCATATTAATGATATGTCCTTCGGATGCCTCCCATAATTCTTCCATTAAGTCCAAATCCACCGCACTGATACTATCCGGCGTTTGAACTCCCAATCGCTGCGGTGAGATGAATGGTCCTTCCAGATGCATTCCCAGAATGCGCGCTCCTTTTTCGCGTCCCATAGCACCGACAACGGCACGAATTCCTTTAATCATTTGCATTTTATTGCCGGAATAGAGAGTCGGAATAAAGGAAGTGACACCGCAAGTTGCCAGTCCTTCAGACATTTTCAAAATAGATTTTACCGAACAATCTTCTGTGCCGTACCCGCCGAAACCATGAATATGTGTGTCTATAAAACCGGGAGCGACATAAGCACCATGTGCATCAATAAATGACGTATCAGCCTTAAATACCTTACTGTTCAGCCTATCTTCGTTAAACACATCCACAATTTTATTCTGCTTAATCAGAATAGCACAATTTTTCATCATGGAATAGCCGTTAAACACCGTCGCGTTATGAATACATATTGCTGCAACCATATTAATCTCCGTTGATACAATATATAACGCAAAAGATTTAATAAATCATAAAATTTTTAAGATTGCTTTTTCTGCATTGCTTGGCAATAATGCACTCTGCCATACTCACCAACAAAAACGGCAACTCCGCCGACGGGAATATATCCCCTTTGCATATATTCATTGACCGTATTTTCACATTCGTCACGATAATCTTCATCAACGATGATATATGATTTATTTATTTCCGACTCTGCCATCTCTTCACTGTTCCTTTCTGACTAGTTTTTCTATGTGGTTAACATCTTCTTTTTTAGGATATGGTATAATTTCGTAATATTGACTAAGGAACATTTTAAGATATTTAAATCTCAGCCAAACGCGTGTATCCATATATATAACGTCATATTTACACAAATTTTCATATGGAAAGACTTCATATATCTTTTGATTATTTTTATATGTGTAATGCAAACGGTTTGTTTCGTTTTCGGCATAATACCTCATTGCAGCAGCACAGTCCGAATGTTCCAACACTTCCAAAATATTTTGATTAACGCGAATAAAATCCATAACCTGTTTTTTATCATTTACGTCAATTTTTTGTAATCTAAACTTTTCAGAATGTTTTTTAAAACGGAAAGTATAGTAGGTCACGGCATCAATATCTTTGATATTTTCATCATAATAATTCCAGAAAAACTCGTATAATATCAGAGATAAAACACGTTTATTTGCGTCGGCATCTTTACGCATATCTTGTAACAGCTTTTGATACCCGAAAAATTGTTTTTCAATAGGTTGGGCTTTAACCGATATAAAATAAAAAACGGCCACAATAGCAACAACCGACAAAATTAGCTTGAGTATATTCTTTTTATATGCATTATCTATTACCCAAACTGCCGCCTTCCTCAAAAAGCCCGTTTGAACAAAAGAAATCAATAAAATAACAATTAATGGAATATATACGAAAAAATACCTTATCTCTATCAACGATCCTTCCGGCACCAAACATCCGTATCCCCACATGGCGGTCCATATTCCCAAAACAACAACACTTATGTGATAAAGCGGGTTTATTACAAAACTTTCGTTCCCTTGTTCTTTATTCACAAGTGCACTATATAAAGCATACGCAATTGCGAGTACCGCAAAGAAAGTAATACAAATACTTCCGGTGATACAATATAAGATTCTCAATATATAATCGTAACTTTTAGTTCCGCCCCAATAAGTCTGAAAATCATAATAATGATTTTCAATCAGCGCAACAAGCCAAGGTAAAAACAACAAAAAACAAATGATATAAGAAACAATACATTTAAAACGAACCTTTTTCTTCAGCCATAAATAAAAATCCGTCACCCCGTAGCAGGCAACAAGCAAACCGCCATACCAATGAGAATACGATAGTAATGTCAATATAATTCCGAATGTTATAATATTTTTCCATTTATCGTTTTCTAAGCGTTCGTAATAAAAATAATAAGACATTGCCGAAAACAGAAACATAAATGCATACGGACGAATTTGTAATGCAATATGAAACATTATCGGCGAAAACAAAAACAAAACATACGCCAACAAACGGTATATATTCCCATAATGCTTAATTATGAACTTCTGCGTATAATAAATTGCGCCCAAGGAAGCCAGAATGGATGGAAGTCTGAGCCATGTCTGGTCGTGGGATATTTTATAAAACAAATTCATCACCAAATAATGCAACGGCAGATTATACAAACTTTCACTCAACTCTTTGAGCATGGTCAGCATATTTTTTTTATGCACAAAACGAACTGTCCATGAAACTTCATCATACCAAAAATCACGGCCGACGGAAATATAAATTGCCGCCGCAAAATATACAAGATAAAACGTAAAATCTATATATTTACTGCTTAATATGCGCCCGATTTTTTCTTTCATTTTATTTTCCCGTATTGAAATAATCTTCCGATAAATGTTTTGTTCAAAATCAAAAACTTACAACCGAATCTTTTTGCACATTCACCATCATGTGACATTCTGTCGCCAATCATTAAAATATCATCTTTTAAAAGGTTATGCTTACGGCTGATAAATTCCAAACCTTGAGAATTCGGTTTGCAGTGCATAATATCCGTACCGTCGCAAAAATATTGCGCTGTCGGCACAAACTCTAATGCCTGCAATTTTTCATTTGTCGGATAATCAGAATAAACAATGACCTTTTTATCTTGCAAAATTTTCAATAACTTTCTGTCCGCAAAAATTCTGATCCACTTCAACGGACGTTTTATCATCCACTCTTCAATTAAGTCTTTCACATATTTTTGATTCGTTTGATATTGTCGTGCCAATATACCGAAATCACAAATATTTTTTTCGTGATTTTTTCTGTATCGGTAAATTATCCTAAGGTCATTTAGTCTGGATAAATGAAAAACATAATACAGCATCAACTCTGCCAACATCATCAACCTGACGGGTATTTGAAAATATAACGTCCCGTCTAAATCAACTATGTAATGCTTGTTTACCACTTATCGCACACCTATCAAATTGTTATCCAAAAATATATGCAAAATCGGAATTTCAATAAACAAAAGTGCCGCAGATATCACACAGAAAAATACAATATATAACATCAAAAATTTTTCATGAAATAATTTCTCCGGACGTTGCGTTGATGAATCTTTAGCAAAAGACAAATGAAAGTAATAACAATACAAAATACATAATAAAGGCACATCCAATATCAGTTCAATACGATATTTTATCAGGAAAATTCCCAAGAAAAAAACGGAAATAATTGCATAAAACAACGATTGAACGCATAAGGTATCTTCGGAATAATATATAAAAGATTTTCTGTAAGCACCGGCACGGTCGGCATCATTAATCATTTTGTATTCCGAAAACCTTTTAACCGACATCAGATAAGCACCGGCAAACCAATAGCCGAGTACGATACTGACCGGCGGAAAATATTGTTGTGTAATCAAAAACCAACCGATTAAAAAACGTATGGCCATATTAAAAGATTCGGAAAGAACATCCAAATATGGAATATCCTTCAACCTTATCGGTTCAACATTATATAATATCCCCATAACGGCTAATAAAATCATCAATCCGAAAACAAATTCAGATACACCATATGCCGACAACAAACCGAGTAAAAGTAGCAAAATATATTCAAAAATAATGTATCTGACATCCGTTTTTTGATTAACCAAAGGCCTTGTCTTTTTTAGCGGATGAAATTTATCAAATTTGGCATCCAGATATTCGTTAATAACATAATTTGCCGAGGCTACAAAAGTTGTAGACAACAACCCGAAGGCAATTTTCCATAAAAGTCGGATATCAATAGTTATCTGGCATAAAAGTATCGCGGCCATGCATCCGGGAATAATAAAGAGCTGCTTAATACTATGATCAGGTCTGGCAATTTTAAAATACGGAATAATCTTGTTTTCTTCCATAATTTTACCCCACTCTTTAACTTACTTTTCCGGTTTAACCCACGGATGCCCGGCCTGTAAAAATTCCGGCAACTCCGCCAAAGCCGAAGCACCTGCCGCCTTGGCATGTCCGCCACCGCCGAATTCCGCTGCAATTTTAGAAACGTCTATATCGTTACGAGCCGTATAAAATGCCAAGTTCCAACGATTCTTTTTATTCATAAAAAAGTGCACCATAAAATGAAAATCCTTGATATTATCAATAGTATCAAAAAACTCCGACTGCCCTTGCACCATATTGGAACATATGCAACGCATTCCTTTATATTCGCTTTCAAAAGCCAACCCGCGCACCAAACGATAATTGCGATGGCGCACCCATGATAATATGGAATTACCCTTTTCTACCAAAGCTTTAATATCAAGCTCGTTATTCATCAACTGCGTCCATATTTTATCAGTCGGCCTGTTGACCCCGCATGATTGCATGGCATATTCAAACGGACGTACGCGACGATCACGCAAATCATATATATCGTTTAACCCTAAAAGACGCAAACCTTCCGGCAGAGGCTTGTCCGAATAAAAATATTCCCATGTTAAAACCAATGCCGCCGTACCGACTCTTCTGATACCTTTAATTTCTTCGTATGCGCCGGTCTTCATTAATTCATCATACTCATTGATAACCGACACATGATGATCTATCCACGTTAAATCCGCCTTTTTATTTAATTCAAACATATATTTAACCGGCAAAGCAATATCACAAATCACAATTTTATCATGCTTTTCAATTTCCTCGTACGGAATTTCCATATCATGATTAAGTCCCATCAACTCAGTTTCCGGAAATTTTGATTTTACAATCGCTGCCGAACCTTTTCCGTCATGATCAGCTATATGATAAATACAAAGCATACTCTGTTCTCCTTACAACTTTATTTCCAATCCGTCATATGCCGGTGCCATGTTTTCGGGCGTTAGACGCATAATTTCATCATAATCGCATCTTGGGCCCAAATGTGTAAAATACACTTTGTCGGGACGAATCTTTCCGATATAATCCAAATCATCTTCTATACCGGCATGATACATAGTCGGCTTAATATTCGTCAAGGGCATTATTAAAACATTCACATCAATTTTCTGCAAATATTCCAATGTTTGCGGCGGAATTATTTTATAATCCGGTATCAAAACAAACATCCCGTCATTAAAAGCATAACCGGTTGTCGGTACGGGATGACCGGTAAATGACAATGGTGTGATTTTTATATCTTTTATGTAAAAGGGGTTAAAAAATTCAATAACATTAGACACCAAATGCGGATGTTGCGTCGTTTCCTTATGCGGAAAATCGTTAAATACATAACCGAAACGCCGACGCAATTCTTCAATATGATCCTGTGCGGCATATATATTCAAAACACTGCTTTTCGGATTATCAGCCCCTTTAAACAGGTCTCCCGTGTTATAATTCAATGCCCGTAAATCATCAATTCCCATAATATGATCGGCATGCGCATGCGTATATAAAACACCGTCAACTTGCCTGATATTATTTTCAAGCAACTGATTGCGAATATCTGCTGAAGTATCTATTAAAATTTTTGTATCCTTAAATTCAACATAAACACCGGCACGTCCGCGCCGATTTTTCGGATTTTGCGGATTACAATCTCCCCATCCGTATGCAACAATCGGTATCCCCGGTGCGGCACCACTACCCAAAACAATTACTCTATCCATCTTTCCGAACCTTTTTAAATAAACTCAAAAAATTGTTTGTCGTCAGCTGAGCAATTTCAGTAATACTCATTTTTTTTATTTGCGCCAAAACCTCTGCCGTATGCACCACAAATGCCGGTTCATTACGTTGCCCGCGATGCGGCACCGGTGCCAAATAAGGCGCATCGGTTTCAATTAACAATTTATCATTCGGTACTTCGGCAAAAATCTTACGTAATTCTTCACTTTTCTTAAATGTAATAATACCGGAAGCCGATATATAAAATCCGATATCAAGCGCCGCTTTACATAATTCGGCCGATGAAGAAAAACAATGCAACTCCCCTTTAAAAGGTTTTTGTTGATAAGCCTCCGTTAAAATTTTTATCATATCTTCATCAGACGCACGGTTATGAATAATCAAAGGCAATCCGCTTTCCTGTGCTGCTTTGATATGCACTTTTAAAACGCGCAACTGATGTTCTTTAATATCCGCATTATAGTAATAATCCAACCCGCATTCCCCTATACCGATTACATAAGGGTTATTTGCATATTTTAATAAATCTTCTGGCTTAAAATCCGGATATCTGTCAGCATATTCGGGATGTACCCCGACGGAAGTGTATATGTTTTGGTGCTGGCTGCAAAATTCCAAAAGTTGCGGCATTTCTTTAATATCGTCGCATATATCGGCAACACACAAAACATTATTCTCACGCATACGTTGCAACACGGCATCACGATCGGCATCAAAATCTTGTGCATGAATATGGCAATGACTATCCGTAAACATTTATAAAGCCTTACTAATATCCGTTAATAACTTAATCAGCATCATCCGCTTATCCATATTAATATTGATGCAATCTGCAAACATTTGCCGCGCTTTATTCCAGCAAGCATAAATTTCTTCCTTATCCGCGCAAGATGGCATATTTTCTTTCAAAAACTTTATAATAAGTTCCTGCATAATCCCGAATTTTTCCGCATCACCGGCAACCTCGGCGCAAAATGTCAGCATCTTACCGACAGATAATTGTTTTTTGGCATACAAAATTGCACACAAATCGTCATATAAACCAACGGCATTGTTATCAGCATATAATATTGCCTTACCGATACTGCCGCCACTCATCTCTGCCAATGCCGCAATCATTTTCTCGTTCAGTTCCGGACGATAACGGCGCAATAAACTTGCAACTTCCGAAGATTGTAAGGTATGAAGCGGCAATTTGGCACAACGAGAACGAATTGTCGGCAATAACAAGCTCGGATTATGACTGATAAGCAATAATACCGTTTTTGCCGGAGGTTCTTCCAAAATTTTCAACAAAGCATTTGCGGCATTGCGATTCATTTCATCCGCACTGTCCACAATCACAACGCGCCACCCGTCATTAAACGATGTTTTTGTTAAAAAATTGCTGACTTTCCGCACATCATCAACTCGGATAAATGCCGATTTTTTCAGCGCGGAGAGCTCATTATCATCCAAAGCTTCACCTTTTTTTATTGCACTGATGATTTTCTTTTTATCCGTTTCGGTATAATCACGTTCCAACACCATTAAATCCGGATGCGATCCGTTCGCCACTTGTTGAAATATACCAGAATCTTCCGGTACATTCATCGTTGAATATTTCTGTTTATCATTCTCATCGGCCCACAGTAAAAAACGGGCAATCCGATATGCCAGTGTTGCTTTGCCTATACCTTGCGGTCCGCTTAAAATCCATGCGTGATGCAGTGTATCAGTCTGCCAAGCCCGCAAAAACATATTTTGAGCTTCGTCCTGCCCGAGCAAAAAGCCGTTTTTCTGCGGTAATATATTTACTGCTTCTGCCATCACACGCCTAATCTGTTTTGTACAACCTCTACAATTTCACGGTGCAGAGTTTCAATATCCTTATCCGCATTCAGCACCACACAACGTTTGGGTTCACGCTTGGCTATAGCCAGAAAACCTTGGCGCAAATTTTGATGAAATTCTAATTGTCTGCTTTCAAAGCGCAACTCTTTAACTTCCATTTCTTGTGCCTTGGCAAATGAGCGACGCATACCGACTTCGGGATCTATATCCAAAATCAGTGTTAAATCAGGCTTAAAATCGCCGGCAACAATCTTATACATATTTTCCAGCGTTTTATAATCCACACGCTTATTATAGCCGTAATATTGATACGCTTCGGTAGAATCGGCAAATCTGTCGCTGATAACCCATTTTCCTTCCTTTATTGCCGGCCAAACCAATTTAGTCAAGTGATTGCGGCGATCGGCATAATAAAGCAAGCACTCGGTTATGGCATCAAATTTATCTTTATCACCCGTTACCAAAAGTTCACGTAAAACTTTGCCTTCCGGCGTACCGCCCGGCTCTTTGGTGGTTAAAACATCTGCCCCTTTGTTTTGCAAATAAGCAGCCAGCAGTTTAACTTGCGTAGATTTCCCGCTGCCTTCCCCGCCTTCAAATGTAATGAACTTTCCGTTCATACTATTTTGCTCCGAAAACAAAGTATTTTACATTTGCCCAAAAGCGCCCCAACAAACCGACCTTTTCAACATCTTTTGCCGCCACCAGCGGAACAGTCAGTGAATTTTTATCGGCAATACTGATTTTCAACTCTCCGACTTTCTGACCGGCTTTAATCGGTGCTTTTATCGGCTCATCAAATTCAGCCGTCGTTTTAACATTGTCAATTTGGCTTAAATGAATTGTTTTCAAAACATCTTCGGCTACTGTTAAATCAACTGTTTTCTGCTTGCCGTACCAAACTTTTGCGGTTGTGATAGTCTGATCTTTGGAAAACATTTTGAAGTTATTAAATTCTCTGAAGCCCCAACTCATTAATCTTTCAGCTTCTTCCGAGCGTTCTTTGTTGCTGTTCATACCGCTCATCACACCGATTAAACGTCTGTCTCCCTTAACAGCCGATGCCGCCAGACAAAAGCCTGCTTCTTCCGTATGTCCGGTCTTTAAGCCGTCTGCACCTTTCATGGAATATAAAAGCGGATTGCGATTGCCTTGCTTAATATTGTTATATGTAAACTCTTTTTCGCTGAAATAGTGATATAAATCCGGAAATTCTTTAATAATCTCACGTGAAAGAATAGCCAAATCTTCCATAGACATCTTTTGATCCGGATGCGGCAAACCGGTAGAATTGGCAAAACTGCTGTTCTTCAATCCCAGTTGTTTTGCTGTTTTATTCATCAATACGGCAAAATCTTCTTCCGTGCCTGAAATATTTTCCGCCACAACAATACAGGCATCGTTACCGGATTGAATAACAATACCTTTTATAATATTTTCAACCGAAACATTATCGCCGATAGATAAAAACATTGTGGAACCGCCGGTAGCCGCACCGCCTTTGCGCCATGCATTTTCACTTACCGAAAACGTATCATCTAACTTAATACTTCCGTCTTTGATTTTGCTCATCAAAATATATACGGTCATCAATTTGCTCATAGAAGCCGGCGGCACTGCTTCGGTAATATTTTTAACCAACAAATATTCACCGGTATCGTAATCCATTAAAATTGCATTGTGCGCCGTTGTTTCATAAGCCTGCACGCCAAAACACAACGTCACACCGCACAACAAAGCAATTGCCCCGAATTTATTAAATTTCATGATAATCTCCTACTTCTGTTCAATTTTTGTATCTTTTATTCCGTAATACTTCAACTTAGCTTGCGCCACCTTTGCCTCTTCCACCCGACTGTATGGTCCGACGGAAACACGATAATATTTTTTACCGGACACCGTTATCGGCACAATATGACTGCTGCCGTATTCTTTCAAGCGCACCATCTGTTTATGCGCCAATTCATAATTGGTAAATGAGCCGGCTTGAATATAATAATAACCGGCAACATATTGATAATCATTTGATTTAACGGCGCGTGTATCTGCCTTTTTCGGATTTTGCGCCGCTTTGGCATATATACCTTGATTGTCGGCAATTTTTGCCGCACCGGCTGTCACTGTTCCCATTGCGGCTTTACGTTGTTCACCATCTTTCCCGGCAGCACTGCCGTAAACCGCCGGTTCTGCTGTTTTTCCCGTAGGATTATAGGTTCCGGTCTGAACTTTTACATCACCGGCGCTGGCATAGATTTCCGCTTCTTCCGCTTTTTGGGTTTCTTTGGATATTTTAATACGTTCTTCGGAACTTTCATACAAAGAACGTGCCGGTTTTGACGCTTCTACCGTATTTTCAGGCGAAACTTTTCCGGTCAGCATAGCTTCTTTTAAGGCTT
>JAFVBT010000048.1 GCA_017479785.1 Alphaproteobacteria bacterium | reverse complement strand
TATCTTCGGCCGATGATACCCCAGAAGCCGAAAATGACGGACTGCTTGCCTCTATGGAGGGGTTTGATGAAGAAGAGGATTTGAAAACCGATATCAAAGAAACTCCGGCCCCGAAAACAGTTGCACCGCAAGTCATAGCTTCCACTCCACAGCAAATGCAAGAGACTTCCGATGATGCATTGGCTACGCCTGATTCACCGTTTGAAAACTTCGGTAATGCCATTCTTTCAAAAGTTGATAATGATTTATTTAATCAAATGTCAAATATTGAAAAACAAACTACTATTTTGAACTTGGAATTGAAGCGTGAAGAACTGAAAAATCGTGTTGAAGCTCTGCGCAACGCACGTCAACAGGCGCGTCTTGAGGCTGAAGCTCGTCGTTTAGCCGAAGAGCAAAAACTCAAGGATATGGAAGCCGAACGCAAAGCCAAACTGATTGCGGCTCAAGAAAAATTAAAAGAAAAAGAAATTGAACTTGAAAAAGTGCGTCAGAACAGATTGCTGAATGACTATATGAACGAAATGCTCGTTATGAATCAAAAGTGGATTGAGAAAAACGCGCAGTTGCAAGGTCGCATCCACGAGCTTGAAGATGAACGCAAAGAGCTGATTGCAACCATTGAAACAAAATTGGCCGATTTGCAAACAAAATCAGTTACTTTGTCTGACACGGCAAAAGATGCTATGCAGAATCACCAAAAATTATTATCGTCTCTCAATGCGCAAATCAAACAACTCAAAAAAGATATCTTAGACAGTGAAATGCGTATGCGTGACTTAAAGAGCAATGCTGCAGCCGCAGCATCGGCAAATGCTAACCCGTTTGCGGCAGCCGGTGTGGGTAATTTAGCGCCAACTCCGCATTCTGTTGATATTTCCGAAGAATATGCTATAATGGATATTACCGGTAAAGGTGATGAAATTGTGGCCAAAATTGTGAACCGCGAAGGCACAACCTTTACCATTCACAAAGGATCTGTTTTGAAAGGGGGCGAAGTCGTCTTGTCAATTACCGAAAAATATATTGCCTTTGACAGTAACGGTTCCAAGACTTACTTGTATCCGGGCGGTTCAATCATGGAATACGAACCTCGCGCAACTTTCACCGATTCTGAAAAAATGCAGGAAAATATTGAAAAAGAACCAATGCAACCGATGACCATCGGACTGAAAAACAAACAAGCGGAGAGCGAATCGGAGGCTGAACCTGTATCTTTCGGAAAACCGAAAATAACTCCGGCTACAAATGACGGTAATAAAAAGCTTCATAACAGTAAGGCAAACAAAAAGGTTTTGGACAGTCGTAAATCAAAAGCTTCTACATCCATGTCCTTTAGCCAAGGTATGTTTGTGCAATAGTGGAAAAGAATGGCAGATGAGATTGTAAATTTATCTAAATCGCAACAGGCGACGTCGCGGGTTAACGCCGCCCCTTCCGATTCTGCCTCCGTTGTTGCCGCAGCTGCCGCCGCGGTTGTTGATACACCGCCTCCGGAACAAAAGCAATCGGATATTATTCAAGAAAAACGCCAAGAAGTTAAAGCAGAAAATATTCTTGAACGTTTATTTGCCAATGACAATAAGCTTGTTACAATTGCCGACGGTGAAATAACCATTGATGAAGAAACACGCCACATGTTGGCACTGTTCTCCGATGGCACTTATTTAATTGATAAAGATCACCGTTTTGACGGTAAGGTGCTGAACTTTACCGCTATTGCCAAACGTCGCAAAATTATGATGAATCCGCCGGAATATGTCTCGGCGCAGGTTATTTCGGCTATTTACGCATTTGCCGAACGCGGCACTGGTCAAATTAATATTTCGGCCGAGGAAACCTCCGAATATCAAATGCAGATTGACTTTTTGAGCGTGATTACACGTGCTGCCGCCAAAAAAGTATCAGATATTCACGTGATTGTCGGTGACTCATCTGTGGTTTTGTTCCGCTCTAACGGCATGATGGAGCGCGAACTTGAATATTCTAAAGATTGGGGTGAAGCTTTTGTGCGTGCGGCATTTGCATCATCTGATATTTCCGATGCCAACTATGCTCAAAACGAATTTCAAGGTGCCCAAAAACTGGGGTCAACCCCTCTGCGCGGCACCGACGGCAAGCTTAAACTACCGCATAATGTGCTCGCCATTCGTTTGCAATTTAACCCTGTTGCGTTTGGCTCGCAATATTTAGTTATGCGTATGTTATACGCCGATGATAACCCAAATGGTAACAGCGACTTGCGCTCTCTTGGCTTAGGCGACCGCGAATTAGAGCTTTTTTATCGTTTACGCGCCACAGCTGTGGGCTTGAATATTATTGCCGGTCCGACCGGTTCCGGAAAATCCACAACATTGCAACGTAACCTGATTAAGCTTATTCAGGAGCGTAACGGCGAAATTAACGTAATTACCGTGGAAGATCCGCCTGAATACCCTATTCCGGGGGCACGACAAATGCCGGTGACAAATGCTAACTCCGAAGAAGAAAAAGATGAAGAATTCAATAAAGCATTGGCTGCTGCATTACGTTCCGATCCTGACGTTATGATGGTCGGTGAAATTCGTTCACTTTCCGCCGCCGGTTTGGTGTTTAAGGGCGCATTGTCCGGTCACAGTGTGTGGTCAACTTTGCACGCCAACTCGGCACCGGCAATTGTTACCCGTTTGCGCGATATGGGCGTTCAACCGTTTATGTTAAGTGATCCGGAAATTATGAAAGGTTTGATTTCACAACGTTTATTCCGCACCATTTGCCCTTATTGTCGCGTTTCCGTAAAGGAAAGAATGAATGATGCTTCATATAAGCGCCTTAAAACCGCGTTGGGTGATTACGGTATTGAAAACACATACTTACGCGGTCCGGGGTGCAAATATTGCAAACATAAAGGGGTGACCGGTCGTATTTCCGTGCCGGAAATCATTATTCCCGATGCTCACTTTTTGAAGTATATGGTTGAAAATAACGTTAAAGAAGCGATTGACTACTGGGTCAGCGAATTAAACGGTCGCCCGTTGCGTGAAGCCGCTATTGAGCGCATGCTCAAAGGTTATTTGGATTTGGATGAAGTTGAACGTTGGTGCGGTTTGTTAGACCAACGCCCGATTTATTAGAGGAGAAGATAATGCCTGAAATTACAAAACAAACTGCGTTTAATAAGGCTATGCGTAATACCAATCACTGGTTGATTACCTATGCCAAAATCATGTGTAATCTCTCCAACAAAAAACGGCTTAAAGTCTATCGTAAACTGGCTGCTCTGCTTCGCAACCGTTTTTCGTTAATGAATGCGCTGGAAATGATTTATAACGGTCTATCCGAAGAAGGCCGACGCCCTAACGAACCTATGGCTGTTGCTTTGAGTATGTGGGGACGTGCCTTGCAAGAAGGTCATCCTTTCTCTGACTGCTTAAAAGGTTGGGCTCCGATTCGTGAACGTTTAATGCTTTCCGTGGGCGATGTATCAGACTTGGAAAGCGCTCTTTTGAACTTGATTAAAGTGTCGGAAGGTTCTACCCGTATGATTCGTCCGATTGTAAACGCTATTGCTTATCCGTCGTTTTTAATGATGATGTCCGTGCTTATTTTATATGCCATCGGTGTTTACATGGTGCCGCCAATGCTTAGTGCAGCACCAAACACGCGCTGGACCGGCACGGCAAAAACATTGATTGACGTATCTGAGTGGATTCAGGTGCACTGGCGCATGGCATTTGCTGTTTTGCCAACCATCGGTATCATCATTTATTCTACCATCGGCATTTGGACCGGCGGCATTCGGGTTAAATTTGACCGCATTCCGCCTTGGTCACTGTATAAAATCTTTACCGGTATTACATGGTTATTGGCACTGTCAGCGTTGGTCAAAGGCGGCGTTCCGGTATCCATTGCTTTAACTTCGTTGCGTCGCGATTCCAACAAATACCTCAAAGAGCGTATTGACGGCGCGCTGATGTTCATTAAAAACGGTGACAACCTTGGTCAAGCCTTAGATAAAGCCGGTCAGGAATTTCCGGATAAACAGGTTATTGCCGATTTAAAGATTTACTCCGAATTGGATAACTTTGTAGAGGCGCTTGATAAGTTGGCCAATGACTGGCT
>JAFVBT010000047.1 GCA_017479785.1 Alphaproteobacteria bacterium | reverse complement strand
CTTAATTTACATTGCTTATCAGATGCTTCATCGGCACCGCCGGAGGAACCGTTTGCAGAATCGCCTTCACCCGGGTTCTGTATTGATGAAGCATCACCGTACGGTATAGGATTTCCTGAACGGGTACCGCATTGTTTCGGCATCGGGCAACTGCCGCATAAAACACCGATATTTTGACAATAAGGTTGTAGGGTAACGCTGGTACGTGCCAAAGTTCCGCTGTTAGAGCTATATAATCCTGCTTGTATTTCTAGATGGAGATGAATATCATAATATCCACTTCCACCTATGCCGGCTTTTTTACATCCGGTATTTTGTTGCGCAGGATTTTGGCAAAGTTTTCCATTTTTATAATTTGATCCACCAACAATACCGATGGCTTGACCACCCTCACTTCTCGGTTTAACTTCTGCGCCAGCACTGACAAGACTCTTAAAAAGATGTCTGTACACAGAGTGATATCCTTTGTGATTTCCTAAGCTACCTGAACAATTTAATTCATGGTTAATAACCATTGTGTTGCCGCCGCCGGTGGACGGAGCATATTCAATAACTTTTCCCTTTGCAACTGAATATGCTTTTGCACTGGTTGTGTTGCTTGCACCGATATCCGTTCCGTAGTGATTACGAGTTCCCCCGTTTCGTGTGCCGATGGTGTTATAATTTCCGGTACCGCCGTCAATTGGAGAACTATCAAAACAACTGTTTTTAGAGGCATTCTGTAAACATTTTATGTCAAGCTTGGTGCTTGCATCTCCCACTATAGCATTATCTTTTATATTTCCAATCATTTTGTTTGTATAATCAACATGACATCCGCCTTTGCTAACATTTGACCATACTTGCGAACACTCTTTGCTGCAATTTGTATTTTGTTGTGCTTGCGTTGCCGGTTTTGTAGCAGAGTTTTCGGAATTGGTTGCAGAGGAATTTTTATTCGAAGATGAGCCCCACGGATACGATGGAACTTCTGCATGAGCCTCACAAGACAAGACCAATCCGGACAACATAATCGTTGTTGCAAGTAATCTTTTTATATTCAAATTAAGTTTCGTCATTTGCTTGTCCTTATTGATCGTATTGGTCTGTCAGAGAAGAATAATATGCTGAATCAGCGTCTTTAGTTTCTCTTTTTCTTTCTTGGGCTTCCTGATATTGCTGATAGGCAGATTTTTCACATATTTGTTGCAAAAACGTCTTCTTTTGTTTTTTGCCTTTTTCTTTGGTACTATCGGCAAGAGCCCGGCCGAAACCTTGCAATAAACCACCGAAAACTTTGGCGGAATCTTCACCTGCGCCTTTTGCGGTGCGCAAAACAACATTACCGCTTTTCTTCAAATAGAATTTTGCGGTGCTTTCTTTTTTGCCGTGTCGCTCATCTTCCATAGCTTGAAGATTTGCTCTGGCCTGTGTTTGGAGTTCAGAAATTGAACGTACGGATTTCACAAGGTTATCAGCGTTACTGTATGAAATAATGTCATTTAAGAACGGAATGTTGAGTGCTTTTGCCATTTTTAACGTATAATACTGTGACATTTGCAATGCACCTGTTGCAGCTTGGTCCAAAATGTGCGCCGGCCTGATGGATTCCATACGATCAACATCACCCGCAACCGTTCTGAATGTTGACTCGGTTTCGTTGGTGTGTTCTTTCGGCGTATCTTGTTCCTGACTGCGCTGAGATGATTGTGATTCGTTTGCGTTATATTGGTGTTGCGCTTCTTGTCTATTCGGCGTTTCTGCCGTTGGCTGTATAACATCGCCGCTCGGCGCGGAAGATTCCGGAGAACTGCCGTCACTTTTAACAGGCTGTCTATTCGGCGTTTCTGCCGTTGGCTGCATCACCTCATCGCTCGGCGCGGAAGATTCCGGAGAACTGCCGTCACTTTGAACAGGCTGCGTATTCGGCGTTTCTGCCGTTGGCTGTATAACATCGCTGCTCGGCGCGGAAGGTTCCGGAGAACTGCCGCCACCTGCACCTCCGGTCGGAATAATCGGGGGTATTCCGTTTTTCTTATCGTTGCTTGAATCGGTATCCGAACTGTTAAAGGCTTGTTGTTGCGAACCGCGTGAAAAAACGCGTCTGAAATTCTGTCTTAA
This sequence comes from Alphaproteobacteria bacterium, assembly GCA_017479785.1. Classification (GTDB taxonomy): domain Bacteria; phylum Pseudomonadota; class Alphaproteobacteria; order RF32; family CAG-239; genus RUG410. The sequence continues at coordinate 156 of JAFVBT010000047.1, read as the reverse complement.
ACCTTCACGTCCCTCGTAACTGCCTAATTTTGAAATACTCTCGCCAGCCGCGGCAATGGCATTACCGGTTTGGTGAACGGCAATATCACCGGCCAGTTTAAATACCGGTTTGACGGCAAAATTTGTGGCCATACCGACTGCTTGCGTGCTCAAGTG
>JAFVBT010000046.1 GCA_017479785.1 Alphaproteobacteria bacterium | reverse complement strand
ATCCGACCAGTAAAACCAAACCGAGCTGAGCGTAAATACTGAGCGGCAATTTCATAAAGAATAAACCGAGAAGTGCGCCAAGCATTGCCGCTGTTACCGACAGCATAACCGAAAGAGGAATCATCCAACTGTCATATTGTGCCACCATGAACAAATATGCAAACAAAACGGCAAATGCTATAATATAATATATTTGTCCTTGATTGTTCTTTTCCTGTAAGCTGGAACCCGACCAAGCATATGTATAGCCTTTCGGCAAAATTTTATTGGCCAAATCTTCCAAAGCTTGCATGGCCGCACCTGAACTGACGCCCGATTTAGCCAATGCATTTATGGTTGCACTCGGATACTGGTTATAGCGTTCAATGCCGCGCGGCAATAATACCGTCTTGATTTTAATTAAACTGCCGAGCGGAACCATTGTTCCTTTAAGGCTTTGAACATAAATTTTATCCAAACTGCTCAAATCTTTACGAAATTTCCAGTCTGCCTGAATTTTCACTTTATTAACCTGTGTACCGATGTTAATGTCGTTCACATAACTTGAACCGACATATGTTTGCAGTGCCGAATATATGCTGCCGACCGGTACACCCAGAGATTCGGCCTTTTCACGATCAATTTCAATATAAGCATGCGGCGTTTGTGCATTGTATGTGGAATATGCCATCATTATTTCTGGCAGTGCCATGGCTTGCATCGTAAAGTTTTGAACAACAGTCTCCAACCGGTTCATATCTGTACTTTCCACCGATTGAATTTTGAAATCCATGGCATTGGTAGAACCCAAGCCCGGAATAGCCGGTAACTCAAACAACTGGACTTTTGCCTCGGAAAACTGTGAAGCTATCATTGATAATCTATTTAAGATATTGGTTGAAAACTCAGATTCTTCCGTTCGCTCTGACCAGTTTTTCAGTGCATACACACCAAAACCCACGTTTTCGCCCTGACCGGCCATAATGCTGAAGCCGACTAAGTTCAAAACGGATTTAATAGATTTTTCGCCCGCGGCAATTTCTCTTACTTTTTTGTTCACTGCCTCCGTGCGAACGTTAGAAGCACCTTCCGGCAGCTGAACATTAACCATTATAACACCCTGATCTTCATTCGGCAAAAATGATGTGGATGTCACTTTTAAGAAAAAGGCAATGCACAATACCAATATGCCCAAAATAAACGCGATTATACTGATTTTACGCCCGATATAACCGATGATTTTCAAATATTTGTTAGTTGACCGCTGAACCAAACGGTTAAACACCCCCAAAAATCCGGTCTTTTTAATTTCAAACGGTCGCAAAAACGTTGCCGCCAATGCCGGTGATAATGTTAAAGCGTTTACCGAAGAAAATGACACGGCAAAACTGATGGTTATGGCAAATTGCTGATAAATTTTACCGGTAATACCTCCCATAAACGCAATCGGCACAAAAATTGCCAATAACACCAAAGTTGTTGCCACAACGGCACTTGAAACCTGTTCCATGGCCTTAATCGCAGCCTGTTTGGAGCTCAAGCCTTCAGATTGCATCAAATACAATGTTCTTTCCACAACCACAATGGCATCATCCACCACCAAACCGATGGCCAGTACCAAACCGAATAATGTCAGAATGTTCAAATTAAAACCTAAAGCTTTCATAACGGCAAAAGTTGCCAAGATAGATACCGGAATTGCAATGGACGGCACTAACGTAGCTCGCCAGTCCTGTAAAAACACATAACAGACCAATACAACCAATCCGAATGTCATAAATAGCGTAAAAAATACTTCTTCAATAGACGCTAAAATAAAATCCGTCGTATCCACAAAGATTTTAACCTCAAAGTCTTCCGGATAAAACCTTTCCAGTTTTTTCAACTCTGCCCGCACCGCTTTCATGGCATTAACCGCATTGGCACCGGATGACTTATTGATAATAATGGCAACAGACGGCTTACCGTCGGTTGTGGCATTCATTAAATAGTTTTCGGAACCGAGTTCCACACGGGCAATGTCTTTTAAACGAACCAAACCACCTTCTTGTGCCGTTCGCACAATGATATTTTCAAAATCTTTCGGATCATTCAAACGCCCTCTCGTTTCCAAAGAATATACCAAAACCTGTTTACCGTCTCCCGGAGCTGACCCGACAGAACCTAAAGACGGTTGTACATTTTGACTGCGAATGGCAGATTTAATCGTATCAATCGGAATATTCAGGGCTGTTGCTTTATCGGCATCAATCCATACACGCATACTCGTTGCCGACCCCATAACGTTTACTTCGCCTACGCCGTATGCCCGGCTGAGCGCGATTTTAATGTTGTTTTCTACATAGTTATTCAAAAAGTTACTATCGTAAGTACCATTCGGTGATGTCACTTGCAAAAAAGCCAAAACATCAGACGAGCGACGTGACACGGAAACGCCGACATCTTGAACTTCTGCCGGCAGAGTTGTTATAACCTGCTGAATACGGTTCTGTACCTTTACCTGGTCCAAATCCGGATCCGTCCCGGTTTCAAAAGCAATTGACAATCGGTATGCACCCGAATTATAAGAACTTGAAGACATATATAGCATGTTTTCAATACCGTTTATGGCCTTTTCCAGCGGAATGCCGACATTGTTGGCAACCGTTTCGGCACTGGCGCCGATGTAATTGGTCATTACCTGAATTTCAGGCGGTGCAATTTCCGGATACATTCCGATAGGCATACTGAAAACAGAAACAAAACCGGCAAGCGCCATGATAATAGCTATTACAACGGCAAAACGCGGTCTTTCAATAAAAAACTTTGAAAACATCCTTCTTTTCCCTTAACTAATCTTCCAAAATACCTATTCTGATTTGCGAGCCGTTCTGAATTTTAACAATTCCCTGAACAATAACCATTTCACCTTCTTTTAAACCGCTCAACACAACTTGCTCCGTGCCGTTTACAACATTACCCAAAACAACACGACGTTGCTCGGCGGCGCCGTGAACATCATTTTCTTTGCTTTTTTCGGTGTCTATCTTTGCCACATATATATAAGCACCGTCTTTATCATACCCGATTGCTGTTTGCGGAACAACAACGGAATATTCCGGCTTGTTATTGGTAATTGCAGATTGGACATAGCTTCCCGGAATTAATCTGTCGGAATCGTTTGCAACATCAGCAAATACCGATATGGTTGCCGTGTTGGTATTAACGGCATTGTCCGTAAATATATCCACGATTTTTTCACTGACATATTCACCATCTGACAAAGCAATTCTCGCTGTCAAATCAGCCTTTTCATAGTCCTTTTTCTGCAACATCGTATATTCTTTATCGGTTAAAGAAAAACTGACGCGCACCGGATTGACCTGCACTATTTTTGCCAATACCGAACCGGATGCAACAACATAATTTCCTTTTGTTGCCAATGCCTTACCTATTTTTCCGCTTATCGGGGCGGGTACTTTGGTATTTCTTAAATCTATTGTAGCCAAATCCAAATTGGCTTTAGCTTCTTCCACCGCGGCTTTGGCCTGTAAATAAGCACTTTCGGAGGAATCAAACGTTGCCTTTGATGCAAATTTTTCATTACTCAACTTAACTTGGCGATTATAGTCTCTTTCGGCCTTAACAAAGTTTGCATGCGCACTGTCCAATCTTGCTTTGGCCAAATCGTAAGCTGCCTGATATTTCTCCGGATCAATTTCAAATAAGATATCTCCGGCTTTAACCAAACTTCCCTCTTCAAACAACACTTTTTCAATTGTTCCGGTTACTTGCGGCAGCAGGCTGACTTCATTAATGGCCTCCACATATGAAATTTTCTCGTCAAATGTGGAAATATCCTTGGTTTGCGCGCTTCTTCCCAAAACATAAACTTCGCCCATACCATAGCCGCCCATCCCGCCGGCCGGCATAATATGACCTTTCAAAAACCAACCGACACCGGCGCATGCCACAAATATGGCTAGTCTTTTGGAAATTGTTTTTAAATCAGGATAATTAATTTTCATTTTCAGTACCTTCCGTTTTTATACTATCATATACCAGTTGAAAACCGGTCTTCACCGAATTATCAAAATCATTGGTTAATCTTTTGGTAAAATAAGCTTCCATCAGCCAGCTATACATTGCCATCAAAATCTCGGCAGTCATGACAACATCAATATCAGACCGAATCTTTTTATGTGTCTTGAGATTATCCAAAACTCTGATAAATAATCCGCGTGTTACTTGCTTTGTCTGTTCAATGGACGGATATATTTTATTGATGATTGCCTCACTCCATTCCATTTGACAAGTAATAAAAAACAAAAACTTATATGTTGTAGCATCCGTTTTTAAAATATGATTATTGAATATAACCATGTTCGTTAATTGTTCAAAATTGCAATTATCATCTGTAATATGAGATGCTACGGCATCTAGGTGGCTTTGCGCATATTCATTAATCAGGGCCGCGACAATATCCGGTTTATTACGAAAATACCAATAAACCGCACCTTTAGTCAAATTTATACGCTTGGCTATTTCATCAAATGTGGTCTTGGAATAACCTTTTTCATAAAATATATCGCGTGCCGACGCCAAAATATCTTGGCGTGTTTTTTCAGCATCTTCTTTTGTTCTTCGCATAGTCAACCCGTAAAAAATATTTATACCAACCGGTATGTATATAACAATTTCAAAAAAGTTCAACCGTTATTTTATACTTTCTGGTATGTATAAATCAACGACCGTTTGCCCATGAAGGAATTTGCGCATCCTTGCCCTTGTCGCCTGCTTGTTGCTTAATGGCTTGATTTTTGGTCAGCGGCTGTTTCTGTTGCGCCGGCATAATCTCCTCCGGCCTATTTTCGGTCAGCGTTTCCTCGGTATAACCCTGTCCGACATCTATCTTATGTGTCAACGGTTTAATGGTTTTACCTTCTTCCAAGCCGCCGTCATTATCACTGAAATCTGTCTGATCAAGCGTTGAATGCGCTACCATAATTAAATTCATCAATGTTTCCAATTTTTCACGATTATAATATTGAATACAATCATTCAAACGAATAGATTGCGGCCCGTAGTATCCCTGATATGCCCAAACAGCCAGTGAACAAATTCGGTCACGATATGCAATCCAACTGTCAAACATATCGCGATAATTTCCGGATTTCAAATCATCACCGTTATTCCATTTGCCAACCATATCGTCATTGGCAAATGTTTTATAATAATCCTTAATTTCGCGTGTAGAACGCTGTAATTCTTCATCTATGCAAACATCGTTTTTATTGTTTTGAATACAATTTTCATATTCATCATCATGGTCATAGATATGCAAAAATCCGAAATCCGTTTGCTTTTGCGGTGCCGTTCCCTGCAAAAGCATGACTATTTTTTCCAAATGGTCTTCTTTATGCAAAATATAATACGTGTTGCAGGAATATTTTTCATTATAAATAGGCTCTACATACCTTGCTGCCAAATAAGAAACAGAACACAAACGATTGCGAAATGCCGTCCAGCTTTCAAACATTTCTCTTAATACTTGGGCATCCTTTTCAAGCGAGCCGTTCCACGCCACAATTTTCGGATTTCCCAGAATCATCTTATATAATTTTTTCACCCGTTCCAATGCTCTTTGAATCTGCTCTCTTTGGCATACATCCGAATCAATATTCATCCGGCGGCACTTCAAAAACTCGGCATCATCGGGATAATCCGGCATATCCGCACGCGCCGGCAAGGCAATTAGTGCTAAAAAAATCACCAAAATCTTAATATATTTACTCATGAAACACCTCATCTGAAAATTTCTTTCATTGTATTATTTAATGGTAAAAAAAGACTGAATGCTTTATTTAAAATCAGCAAAGCCACAACCTTGCCGCAAAATTTGCTGAGCTTCCGCCGTATAATTTCCATCGGCATTATGAACCACAAACGGAGGCAAAATGCGACAAGGTGCTTTAGAATCTTTTTGAACCGTTACAATAATTCTCTTTGCCTCTTGCCCCTTTTTGGAATATAGCGAACGAATCACCATACCGCCGGCTTTTCCTTGGAAAAAAGCACAAATTTCCGGCAATGCTTCAACCCTATTGACCAAATATATTCTGCCAAACGGTTTTGCCATTTTCAGGCAAAATGCCAACCACCGCGAAAGATTAAAATTATTGTGATTATGAGCGGCGGCTTTACTCTCATTCGGTGACGGCATATCGTGATCGCTGTACGGCGGATTGGATATTACCACGTCAAAAGTGCAAGGTAAAACATATTCATTACTTATTTTTTTTCTGATATCTTCATTATAAAATTTCACAAACGAAAAATTATTCTCTTTCGCGCTTAAATCGGCCAATTCGGCAAGTTCAGACTGAATTTCCAAACCGACTATTTGTACATTATTTTGTTGCAACCTCTGTGCCAAACACAACGAAATTGCGCCGGTGCCCGAACCGACATCCAAAATCCGAGCATTAACCGTTTTATCTTTTTCAACGGCTGCCGCCAACAAAACAGCATCGGTTGAAGCGCGATATCCGCTTACCGGCTGAAATATCTTAACCTGTTTATCCAACAAATAATCATTTGTATATTCGCTTGTCATTTTTTATCCGTATAAAAACAAAAAAACTCAGGATTTTCCCCTGAGTTTTTTCTACATTACCCGAATTAAGCACTCGGTGCAATTTTTGCCTGTTCCGCATTAAATTGAACGGTTTCGGCACTGGCTTCCGAATCAGGAGTGATTGCACCTTGCGGACATTCCGCGATGCAAGCACCGCAATCAATGCAAACTTCCGGATCAATAACCATTTGTGTATCAGCCAAGTGCATAGCGCTAACCGGACAAATGCTTGCGCATAAACCGCATTTAATACAAGAATTATCAATTACTGAAGGCATATTTTATCTCCTTAAAATAAAAAATCTGTCAGCCCTCAATGTAACCAATTTAAGATTAAAATCAAGCATTTTTTATATACGTTAGTTGAAAAATAACGACTCGTTATTATTTTCTGCTTACGCATAAGGAGAAACATCATGGCAGAGTATAAATCCGATTTGTTAATTATCGGTTCAGGGCCGGCAGGATATACCGCCGGAATTTATGCCGCACGAGCCGGTATCAGTTCTTTATTGGTCTCGGGTGCACAAAAAGGCGGGCAACTCATCATGTCAAGTGAAGTAGAAAATTTCCCCGGTTTTGTGGATCCGATTACCGGATTTGATTTAATGGAACGAATTCGCAAACAAGCCCTTAAAATCGGGGTTCACATCATAGATGATGTCATTACGGAAGTTGATTTTTTTGATCATCCGTTTGTTTGTAGCTCCGAGGCCGGAAATTGTTACACTTCCCGCGCAATAATCATTGCCACCGGAGCATCGGTTAAGTGGCTCGGCTTACCGAGCGAGCAAAAATATATCGGACACGGTGTATCTTCCTGCGCCACTTGTGACGGATTCTTTTTCTCCTGTAAAGAGGTCGCCGTGGTCGGCGGCGGTAACACGGCAGTGGAAGAAGCTTTGTATTTATCAAACTTTGTGGAAAAAGTGTATTTGATTCACCGCCGCCATTCGCTTAATGCCGAGCATGTTATGCAAAAACGCCTGTTTGAAAACCGCAAAATAATCATTATGTGGAACAATATTATTGAAGAAGTCCTCGGCACAGACGAGCCGATGGAAGTTACCGGCATAAAAATTCGCAATGTTAAAACCGACAGAGTTCAAAAACTGGCGGTTTCCGGCTTGTTTGTAGCCATCGGCCACCATCCGAACACCGAATTATTCCGACGTTATCTCAAACTTGACGGCGGCGGTTATATTATGACAAACGGTTCTTGCGGTGAAACCGACATCAAAGGTGTATATGCCGCCGGAGATGTATGCAATCCTTATCGGCAAGCAATCATCGCTGCAGGATGCGGTGCTCGCTCGGCCATGGAGGCGATTAAATTCCTGTAACGCGTTTAGAAGTTGTACTTCACGCCGGCATTAAAGACTGCGACATCATCTTTTTCAAAGTATTCGCTACCGCGCAGATAGAAGTCAAATGCCTTATAGGTATATATAATATCCGCACTGATAACGAACCGATCACGGCGGAAAATATCATCTGCCTTAATTCTGTAGTAGCCGTCCGTACCGCGCAAACGTGCTTCTATTGAATGATACGGATGCGCCCATTCGTGATAATAGCTGCCACCAATACGTCCTTTGAATTTACCATATTGTGCCAAATTAAACTCTTTTCCGGCATACAATCCGATACCGCTTTCAGCAGAGAAATTATTGGTACCGCGCATTAATACTGAACCTTCTTTACTTTCTTCGCGAATACGATGTTGATAATAACCGGTAAAGTTCATTTCAAGTTGCGGTTCAATCAGCGCAAACGGCGTTTCGTAGCCATAGCGCAATTCGTTGCGCAAACCATAAATCCAGTCATGCAAATAACCGTCAACATCGCCGTGATTCATCCGACGGGTATAATCACCCCATCCGTAACCGCCGTGCAAAACGCCGGCATAACGCCATTTATTCCCAAAGTCATACATATATGATGCCAGAACTTGTGCAAACATTTCATCACGATCCGAATCGTCATCGTAATCAGACATAAACTTTGTAATGCTGACACCCAAACCGAAACGCGAACGTTTATTCAGCGCCGTATCGCCAATAAAGTATGAGCTGTGTGCGCTGTTTTCATAGCCGGTGACATCGCCCTTGCTGTCGCGTGACAATCCCAGATAGTCATAACCGACCATCATGCGCTCTTGTGTCATATCTTTGGAATACAGATTATCGGTTATCAAACTGCCCAAACTGCGGAACACATTAAAGTTTTCCTGAGCAAAATTCGGAATGAGGCACAAACCGAGCTCTTTTGACAGAACTTTATCAAATTCTTCCGATGTTGTTGTTGCTTTCAAACGTGTATAGAACTCTTCGGCATTGCCGCCTTGGTAGTTTTTCTCCAGATAATTTGCCAACTTTGCCGACTTTGTCAGCGTTTCAAAAGGTTTACGCGTTAAAACGCCGTTGACAGTGTTTTCGTTTTCTTCATCGTCAACAATTGCCGCCGTAAACATTTGTGATTGCGACGTAACAGCCAAATCTTCCGTATTACCGACGACTAATTCAGACGTTACATATACGTCTTCATTACCTTCAGAGACAATATCGGATGACAATTCCAGCGTACCCGATACACTCGGCGCTGTTATATTGGCATTGCGCATCATGAGCATGCGTCCGCCGCCGGTCATACGCAAAGCCGAATTTGAAACGATATTACCGCTGTTTACAATTTGAGCATCCGGTTCAACATCAATAATTGCGCTGGACAATTCGGTTGTTGTCGGCTCGTATGAAGTAAAGTAGGCCGTTGTACTGCCCGGAACGGCATTGGTAGTATTACTTGTTGCAGTAGAGTACAATTGTGTATTTATTTCTATTGTTCCCCTGTTCTCCAATGATGCTCCGTCAATTGCGCGCAAGCCGTATACTTTTGTTCCGCTCGGAACCGTTATACTGATAGCACCGCTTGTATCATTAATCACTTTTGCGCCGTCACCTTGGGCTAACATACCGTGTACGGCGTCTGCAGAAGCTGTTCCGGCCATTTCAATGGTTATTTGATGCTTATTTGTTGCTGTGGCCCCGTTGCTTGCATACATACCGTTAATATATTTATTTTGAACAGATGAGCTGATAACTATACGACCTCTGTTTTCAACCGTTGCATCGTTTTCGGCATGCATACCGGTAATGTTTTGTTCATGATCGGCATAGTCATTGCTATAAATAATAATTGAACCTGCAGAATATTGCGCATCTGCCGTAGCAGTATCATAGTACATACCATAAATATTTTCTGCCGTTACCCCGCTAATGGTTACGGAACTTTCGCTGTTATACATGTTGCCGTTACGAACGCCGATAATTGAACTGGCATATGGCACATAGCTTCCGCCTTCGTGATCCTTAACAATGCTGATAATTCCTTTGCCACCGAGTGGGCCATCGACATTTGTACCGGATAATGCCGTTACATGACCTTGTCCGTTCACCCAACCGCTGCCAAGTTCAATATTAACGGTGCCTGTGCCGGTAGCGTTTTCTCCAATATTATCCGCACCATTCAAAACCGTCAGCGTCGTCGATGCCGTCGGCTCTATATCTTTGGTGTAAATATTGAGTACACCCGTACTATTTCCCGCCACATTAGAAAATGTGCTTCCCAATGGCTTCAATGTGCCATAGATATTAATTGTCGCCGTTGCCTCATCACTGGCATTTGTGAAATTATCACCACTATACAAATCAACACCTTTTATAGTATTATTCGGCTGACCAACAGTTATAGTACCGACCGATCCTTTATTTGAAGCATTAGCTAATTGCTTACCAATCATCACCATACCGCCGTATGGCATTTCAATCGTACCGGTACCGCCTCTCACAGCGTTTATAGCACCATATACGCCACGCAACGCTATACCATTCTGTGCCAACAGCTGGATCTTTCCATTACCGCCATCGGTATTATAAGCTATACCGTCACTCTTTATGGCATACGAAGTAGCTCCTTCTGACGTATCCAACAAACTGTTGATGAAAATTTCACCTTTTCCTTGATTGGCATTGGTTGCCGTGCTACTGCCGTATATGCCGATAACAGGTGTCTTATTATCAACAATGGCCGTAATACCTATGTAACCATCAGCATTTTCACCATATGCATTATAGGCATTTTTAGCATAAATACCATAGTTTTGCGTACGATTGGCTACATCTATCACAATATCACCTTTGGCAGCACCTGAACCCTCAAGCGCATAACTGTTGTAAGCATTGTTCGCTCTGCTGTATATACCATAAACGGCAAACTGTGTGTCTGATGCGGTTATCACCGAACTCGGTGCCCTATAATAGATATTAATATGTCCTTCAGCATCACCCGTTGAAAATGAGGCACTGTTATATGCGCTGGCACTGCCGGCAAAAGAGCCGTTTTGAACCGGTGTGGACAAGCCAATGATACGTCCGCCCCATCCTTCATTTTGCAAACCGAGTTCTTCCGCATCCAATTCAATACGTCCGGTTATATTTACGGCACCATTCGCTCGTGCATTATACACGTCATACTCATAGTGGTATTCCGGAAATTGCGTATTGCTGCTGTGATTCTCGTCTTGAACAATATTCGGTGTCGCCGTGTAACCGATAACAGTAGTATTGGAATGATCACTGTCATCTCTTATGGTCGGAGTATTCAAAGTGCTGTTATTCCAAACATAATATTGATAATTTTCAGGCGAAACATAACTGGAATTACGCGTACAACTCTTATTGCTTAAGTCAAATCCTTCAAGACATTCCGCGCATCCGGCTTCACCCTCTAAGTATGTTTTACAGCCGAATATAGGTGTTTGCTCAATACAGGTATTTCCGCTCAAATAGAAATTTGCCTTACATTGTGTACACGTATCCTCGGCCGTTTGGCTGTACTGTGTACAATTTTCAACCGTTCCTGTTTCACAGCGACGATACGTTGAACTCGGCGAAGTCCCCGGCAACGGACAGAAAACAGGATATTTTGTTGTGCTGTCACAAGCGGTTGTTTGCGGATAACTCGGTGACAAAACATCTGTACAATATTGTTGTTCCGTATAGCAGCTGCCGCCATTTAAGTAATAATCATTATTACACGTTGTACAGGCATTATGCTCGCCGTCACTTTCGGTACAATGCGTATCCGTTATGTTCACGCAAATGCCGCTGAGGTTCGGATAATATAAATTTTTACATTTCGTACATTTTCCGGTTTCTGCATCAACAATTTCACAATTTTCATCCACATCACCGACGCAAGTCCAATAATTTTCGTTTTGCAAACCGCTACCACGCTCAAGTTCGCAAAAAGATTTTGTCTGGGTTGCCGTACAACTCGGTGTCCCCATATTTTTAACTATTGCACAATAATCATTGTCATTATAACACTTTCCGCTGTCAAAATTATACAACGATTGACACGCAGAACATTTATCATGAATTCCGTCACTGTTGGCACAACCTGTTTTATCGGTAATGTCCGGACATGTATTATTATTCAAATAATGCAATGGATTACACCTTGTACAAGTATTCGTATTCGGTGTATATTCAGCACATTCCGGAATATATTGCGGTTGACATACACCATTGCTGTCCGGATAATAACCGGTTGCACAGATTTCACACCTTTTTGCGTTTGTCATGCTGGTGACGCAGTGCGGATCGTTAATACTCGGACATTGACCGTCACTCAGATAATAAAGATTTTTACATGTACGACACTCATTTTTATTCGGAACATAGTCATTATCACAGTTAGCTACATTTTGCTGTTGGCATTGACCTTCAGCATCAGGATAATAACCGCTGACACAAGTTACGCAAACATCCTGTGTGCCGCCACCGCTTGAACAGGTTTCATAACTGGTTATTCTTGAGCACTGTGCGCCACCATTTGTCGGATAATATTTATTTTCACAAACGGCGCATGTATGGTCGGCATTTTTCGCAATACAATGCGGAATATCACCCTCATCGCACCTCATATAATTCTCGTGTGTCTGTCCGCCGATTTGACAGTACACTTTTGTCTCATAACTTTGACAGTTTGTTTGTGTATAACCGTTCAAAGCACATATCTCTTGCTCGCTGTAACATTTGCCGTCTGTGTGTTGATAATATCCGCTGACACACGAATCGCATCTATTGTCAACACCGTTACTATTGGCACAACCTTCTTTATCGGTAATATCCGGACAACTGTTGCCGTCCAAATAATGCAGATTTATACATTTCGTACAAATATTTGTATTATCCATAAATTGGTCGCATCCCGGAACATTCTGCGGTTGGCATACACCATCACTATCTGGATAGTAACCGGTCTCGCACACAGAACACTCTTTCTCATTTCGCAAACTGGTTACACAATGCGGATCTTCAATGCTCAGACATTGACCGTTGCTTAAATAATAAAGATTTTCGCAAGTTTTACATTCATTTTTATTCGGCACATAATCATTATCACAATGTGCAACACTCTGTGGTTGGCATTGTCCGCTTTCATCCACGTAATAGCCGTTGTTACATATCAAACAAGTGCCTGCATCCTGATCTGCCGTTTGACAATTTTCCGGACCGACTTTACAACCCCAATAATTTTTATTCAGCGTTATATTATCTTGCAATTTACAAAAATCTTTAACCTGTGATGCCGGACAAGTCGGTTGTCCCATATCGCGAACTTTCACACAATATGAATCATTTGTATAGCACTTGCCGTTCTCCAATATCGGATAATTGCTTTCGCAAGCCTGACACGTGCCGTCCCTATTATAATCGGCACACCCTTCAATTTCCAACACACAGGCTGTTTTATCCGTGCTCAGATGATAACCGGATTCACAAAGATTACAGGTTTGTCCGTCTTCGTTGTGATTGGTACAATGCGGAATCGTCGGCACGCAAACCATTCCGTCAGTTGTTTTGGAATATCCGGACGTACAAGTATGGCAAGTTCCGTCATTATTGTAATATGAACAATGCTCAATTTCCGGAACACAAACCGTTTTATCCATGCTTGCCATATAGCCTCTGTCGCAACGTGAACAAGTTCCATCCGAAGAATAAGATGCACAATGGTCAATCGGCAATACACATGCATCAGCATTTTCCGTTAAAACGTAATCATCTTCACACATAGAGCATCTGTTAACGTTTGCATATTTTTTACAATGATTTATGCTACCCGCGTAGCAAGCGCCGTCAGAACTTAAGTAATACCCATCCTCACATATTTTACAGCGATCCGCATTTGCCACAAACACTTCACAATGTTCCGTAACGGTTCGTTCTTCGCAATTTCCGTTATCCAGATAATATGCCGGTTGACACACTTGACATTCATCTTTATTAACCACAAAAATTGCGCAATTTTTTTCTGTATTTTTTTCATTTGCCGCACATTTGTGATATGAAGAATCATCTTCGCAAGTTTCTGTTATGTGCTGTGCTTTCGGGCAATCCTTACTTGTATACCCCTTACACTTGCCGTTTCCGCCGCCGCCACCGCTACCGGATGCCAATGCAATACCGCCTCCGACGGCAATCGCCGCCAACGCATATCCTGCCTTCGGCCATGCAAATAAACTCTTTCTCGGACGCATGGTTTCCAAATCACGCATACACGGCGGGTTAGGATTTGCGCCGGCATCAATCAAATTGTAATAAGCTTCTTCGTTATGATATTGTACCGCGAGGCACACAGCCGTATTGCCGTAAGCATCTGTTGCTTCCATATCATAAACGGACAATTCTGCCAAACGCGCTGCATTTTTGCCGCGTGCATAAGAATAAATCGTGGTTGCCGAATACGGATATGACATTGCCGGTGTGGTGGCCGCATAAGCCAGTGCCGGTTGTACCACAAATGAAAATACGGTCATTAAACTCAAAATCAAACGTTTCATAGCATTTTCCTCACGTTGTCGGGCCGTGCCTTATTTTAAAGCCACTGCCTCATGCATACAATTTTGCTTCAGTTGTCGCACATAAATAGTTAAAAAATCGTCAAGAGCCGAATTTTTCAGACTTCAGCCGCACATTTTCACCCGGCTAAATCCCTTTTTCACCCTATACCAAAGCATATATTGATTTGGGAATTTTTTTTCATACCTCCACAATGAACATATTTCAGTTAATTTTTTAAAGGAGAAAAAAATGACAATCGGTACACGTTATCCGACACTTGCTTTTATTACCGGTGGTGCAGGACAAGCCAACGAGGGTATTCCGCCGCAACCGTTTGAAACTTTTTGTTATGACTCGGCTTTAATGCAAGCCCGCATTGAAAACTTTAATGTTATTCCTTACACTTCCGTTTTGCCGAAGGAAGTTTACGGCAATATTGTACCGGTTGACCGTGTGGTCAATCAATTTAAGCATGGTGCCGTTTTAGAGGTAATTATGGCCGGAAACGGCGCTAATCGCGATGAGCATAAAGCCATTGCCACCGGTGTGGGTATTTGTTGGGCAAAAGATGATAAAGGCGAGCTCATAGGTGGTTGGGCGGCCGAATATGTGGAATATTTTGACACCCACATTGATGATGATATTGCCCGCGGACACGCCGAAATGTGGCTTAATAAATCATTGCAGCACGAGCTGGATATTCGCGGCGTGGAAAAACACAGCGATTTCCAAATGTGGCATAATTATCTGAATATTACCGAGCAATTCGGTTACTGCTTAACCTGTTTGGGTTTCTTAAACTTTGAAACGGCCGAACCGGCGAAGGTATAACATATTGTTAAGTTGATAAGTGGCGAGCCATATAACTCGCCGCTTGTTTTTATGAAAGGATAAAAAATGTCTGATAAAAACAACAAAGCCGTCACGGCAGATAATAACAATAAAGGATTGGGCGTTTGGACTTTGGCCGCCATTGTTGTCAGCTCCATGATTTGCGGCGGAATCTATAGTCTGCCGCAAAATATGGCAGCCGGCGCCTCGGTTGGTGCTGTGCTTCTGGCATGGCTGATTACCGGTATCGGTGTTTATTTTATTGCCAACACCTTCCGTATATTATCCGTGGCAAAACCGGACTTAACTGCCGGCATTTATATGTATAGCCGTTCCGGTTTCGGTCCGTATATCGGCTTTACAATCGGCTGGTCATATTGGCTGTGCCAAATTTGCGGTAACGTCGGCTATGCCGTCATCACTATGGATGCGCTCAATTACTTTTTTCCGCCGTATTTTGCCGGCGGCAATAATTTAGCATCCATTATCGGCGGTTCGCTATTAATATGTGGTTTTAACTGGCTGGTTTTGCGTGGCATTAAGCAGGCCACAATTATTAATTTGGTTGGCACAATCGCCAAAATCGTGCCGTTAATTTTGTTTATTTTAATTGTTGCCGTAATGTTTCATTTTGATAAATTTGATATGAATTTCTGGGGTGAAAGCCCTGATACGGCTTCTAAACTCGGCGGTTTGTCCACACAAATCAAAAGCACTATGCTGGTCACACTGTGGGCATTTATCGGTATTGAGGGCGCGGTTGTCATGTCTAAGCATGCCAAATCGCCTAAAACAGTCGGAACTGCAACATTTTTGGGATTCGCCGGCTGTTTATTGATTTATATTTTACTCTCGGTTTTACCGTATGGTGTAATGAGTCAGGAACAAATCGCCGCTGTTGCGAATCCGTCAACCGCCGGCATCTTGGAGGCTTTGGTCGGTAAATGGGGCGCATGGTTGATGAATATAGGTTTGCTGATTTCGGTTTTAACAAGCTGGCTTGCTTGGACAATGGTAACAGCGCAAATTCCGCAAGCCGCTGCCGAAAACGGCACATTTCCGAAGCAATTTGCCCGTGAAAATGCCCATCAGGCACCATCTGTTTCTTTATGGGTAACCAGTTCGCTAATGCAGTTGTTTATGCTGATGGTTTATTTTTCCAACAATGCATGGAACACTATGCTCAGCATAACCGGCGTTATGGTTTTGCCGGCATATTTTTCAAGTTGTGCCTATTTATGGAAAATATGCGAGGATCACGAATATCCGGCAAATTTATACATTCGCCGCGGACACGCGCTGTTTTCCGGCATTATGGGTGCAATTTATTCTTTGTGGCTGATTTACGCTGCCGGTTTACAATATTTGCTGTTGGCGGTTATTTTTATGGCGCTCGGCATACCCGTCTATATTTGGACACGCCGGCAGAATGACCCTAATCAGCCGATATTTTCAATCGGCGAATGCGTGGTTGCCGGCTTTTTAAGCATTGTTGCTTTGTTTGCACTATACGCGCTGTGCCGCGGCTTGTTGCATGTATAGTTTAGCGGCATAAGAAAAACCGTCCTTCTTGCGAAGAACGGTTTTTCCTTGTTATTACTCAAGAATCTCATAAGAGCTGATGGCAATCATGTTTGCATCTGTCTTATTATAGGTTATCTTGATTTTTTTGCTGGACCAGCGGACATCAGGTGTAGTGCCTGAGTATGCGTAGAAAGTTTTGCCTTCCTGACCTTCCAAACGGAAGTAATAAGCATTTCCCTCCTGCACTTTTTCCAACACTACAGCTTCAAGCACACACTCGGCGCGCTTGTCGGCAGTCTGAAGCTTTGAAGCTTTTACGGCAATGTGCTTATGATATGAATCAACATAAGCCGCTTTAGCCTCTTCCATGGTTTCTCCAACACCCACAACGTCCTTACTGTCGGCACTGCAGAAAGCATAATACTTTACTGTCATGTCGGCATTTGCAACGAACGTAGCAAAGAACGTATTCAGCCCCTCAATATTGTAATAGATGGGCTCGGTCAAATACAGAATACTGTCATTGACCTGAATACTGATGTTCTTATAAGTGTTGGTCTTCAAAACCCGAATGGCTTCTTGCTCAGAGATTCCGTCTCGCTTGTAGTATGTGGCTTCACCCGTACGGATGTCTACCAACATATACCCTTCGGTATCGAAGGTACCTGTCTTGGCCTGAATACCTACGTAATAGCAGCAACCATTCTTGGTCTGGACAATGTCCATACCGGCACATGGCTGCAACAGACCATCGTTATTCGTCCAATGAAAATATCCATTTGGATACTCACCCCAGTTAGTGATACGCTCGTAAACAAGCCACTCCGGATAAATACGGTTAACGAATGACGGTGCCTCTTCCGGACGATACCATTTGATATCGCCTGTTTGAATGTCAACTACCGCAACACCCGTCACTTGCGGAGTGCTCATGCCAACCACATGCTCAAGGGTTGTGACAGGAGCATACGGACGACCATTCTCATCTATCTCGATGTTAAAGTCATCGAGGATGGTTGAAGCAAAGCCGTTCTCACGCAGATGCCGCTCCAGATTGTAACCGAAGTTAGCCTCCGGTGTGTAGGCAATCTTCAGTTCTTCTCCGTTCACCTTGCTGATAATCCAAACTTTGTCTTTGTCTGCAGCATCGGCCAACAGATAAGCCGGAGATGTCTTTTGAGAATTCCAAGTCCAAAAATTTTTGAACTCCAAAATGCCAACGTACATCAGCTGATTGTCGTAATCTAGGCGAACTTGCTTTCCATCGATGGTTTCGATATCAGCATGGATAGTCACACTTTGTTTTGTCATCGAAGAAGTCTCAAAAGTATTTTTGAGGTCACCAAGCTGATTCAAGAAAGCGCGATCTACAACCTCAACCGGATTGATACTCATCTTCTCCACCGGAATCGGCGAGAATACTTGAGCCGCACCGCTGGCATCCTTCTTTACATCCACAGTATCCTTTACCTCCAACAGATTGCGCTGGTACTCCGTGTGGAAGAAATCCCACGTGTAGAGGGAAGCGCAAATAAGTAACAGCACACTGCCCAAACTTCCGAAGAATGCTGAACGAATTGGCTCGTTATCCAATTCTAATGCGGTTTCCCCATCCGACACTCTCAAAGAGGTGAAAATAATAGTGATTGCCGCAAAGATGGCCATCTCGATGTACACCGGCCAACAGTCATATACAAAAGTCGGCGTACCAATGTAATTCACCACGTGGAATACTCCACCAATGAACAGTCCAGCACCTCCTACCCAAGCCCAAGAGGACTTAGACGCTGGCTTTTCAGCTATGCAATTGAAAACTACATAAGCTAACACTAAAATAACTGAAAAAATAAAATACGTCATAATCGTATTTTTTTTGCGCTTTTTAGAGGTGCGCCGGATTTCCTTAGGTCCAACCTCATAATTTATAAATAAAATAATATTTTTCACCTTTTCAGTATAGCACATCAAATAGACAAAAGTCAAGTCGTTTTCGGAAGCACACAAAAAAAGCGGAGCTTTAATGCCCCGCCCCAGCAAAAAACCGGATAAAAACCTTATCCTTCAATAATCATCGCCGTCAAATCAGCCTCGGAAACAACCTGTCCGTCAACCATACCCGTGCCGTGAAAAACAAATATGTTGCGATGCACTTTGACTTTTTCCACATGCATTTTCAGTTGATCCCCCGGACGTACCGGCTTGCGAAACTTGGCATTATCCACCGACATAAACAGTACACTGCACTTTTTTTCGGCATAATCATCATTCTCACACATAACCACACAGCCGGCAGTTTGCGCCATTGCCTCAATTTGCAACACTCCCGGCATAATCGGATTGTTCGGAAAATGTCCTTGGAAAAACAACTCATTCATTGTTAAATTTTTCAAACCGACACCCTTAACACCCGCTTCTTCAATTTCCAATCTGTCTATCAGCAAAAACGGATACCTGTGCGGTAACATTTTCATAATTTCATCAATGTTATATATTTTATTTTCAGACATTTTTCCCTCTATTTTTTTGAATTTTTCTGTAAAAAAGAAACTTGGCGCATATAGTCCTTAAACGGAACACAAGGGCTTCCCATGACAACAGCGCCGGCCTCAACATCACGCATGGCGCCGGATTGCGCCGCAATTTGTGCACCGCTACCGATATTCAAGTGGTCTGCCAAACCAACCTGCCCGCCAAGAACCACAAAGTCTCCCAACGTGCAGCTGCCGGCAATCCCGACCTGCGAAACAATTACGCACCCCATACCGAGCTTGTCGTTATGCGCAATCTGCACCAAGTTATCAATGCGGCACCCGTCACCGATAACCGTGTCATCCAACGCACCGCGATCAATGCAAGTATTGGCACCGATTTCCACATCATTGCCGATAATAACCCGCCCGAGCTGCGGAATACGGTGATGTTGCCCGTTCATAAACTGAAAACCGAAACCGTCTTGTCCGATACGCGCACCGGCATAAATATAGCAATGATTACCGATAATGCTGTAAGCAATGGACGCGTTATTACCGATGCGACAATAATTGCAGATTTTACAATCGTGTGCAATTACTACGTTCGGCTCAATGATGCAGTTATCCCCAATAACAACATTTTCACCGATAACAACATTTGCCCCGATGGAACATCCCTCGCCGATATGCGCACTTTCTGCTATTTTGGCACCGGCATCAATACCGGATTGCGGCATTTTTTCGGCATACATATATTCATTCAGCTTGATAAACGCCTCTTTCGGGTTAGTGCTTATCAGCACCGTCACATTTTCCGGCACAAAAGAGCGCAAATCTTCGGTTGTAACGCAAGCTTTTGCCTTCATATCAGCCGCTTTATCCTTGCTCTTTCTGTCATAAAAAAAGCAAATATCCTCAGCACCGGCACTAACCATGGTGGCTATTGCGGAAATTTTTTCTTCCCCCTTTGCCTCATTTTGCAAAACGGCAGACATAACCTCAGCCGCTTTGGCTAAGGTTATGTCTTCTTTTATGTTATAAAAACTTTTATCAACCATCGTTTTTCCTATAAGCTCGTACCGAAGTTCAAGCGGAATACTTCTGTTTCATCATATTTCTCTTTGGAAATCGGGAAACCGAAGTCAATATCAATTTTACCCATAGGAGACATCCAGTCAAAACCGAAACCGACAGAACTTCTGAGTTTAGAAGAATAGTTAATCTTTTGCGCGTCAAAGTGATCCGGTTTGCCCAAAGCACCGATATCCCAGAAGGTGCGTCCTTTAACGCCAAGTTCATCCAAACCGATAGGGAAGATAATTTCCGCACCGGAATACATCATCCAATTGCCGCCCAAAGCATCGCGGGTACGCTTATCACGCGCGCCGATACCGGCAAATTCAAAACCGCGCAATGTTTGACCACCTAAATAGTAACGGTCGGACATACGAACTTTCTTTCCGCCGTAACCGGCAATATAACCGCCGGTTGCGAACATCTTTAATGTGTAATAATCAAAGAACGTATAGAACTTATACAATTTGCCGTCAAAACGGTTATATTTTGTATCACCGCCCAAGCCGGAAATATCGTGTCCGAAGGATATATAGTAACCTTCTTTGGTGTTGATGGCACTGTCGCGCTTATCATAAATCAACGTTTGACCAACGGCCGAAGTTGTTGCACTTCCTTGTTCGGCTTTAACATATTCGGAAGCATAATCTTTAACGTTTCTGATTTTGTTTGTGCTATATGTATAACGTGCCAAATGATACAAGTTATCGGTATATTTCCAGCCGAAACGCGTGCGTCCGCCGGTTGTCCGTGTATCATAGGAAGCCTCATCACTGTAGTCTTGATCTTGCATAAACAAATCAATACCGGCACTTAAGCGACGTCCCAAGAAATAAGGTTCCGTAAAGCTGATATCATAATCCTTTGTTCTTTCGGAAATACCGACGTTAAAGCCTACTTCCTGACCTTTTCCGCGGAAATTGTTTTCCGTTACACCGGCACGCATCAACGCACCATTGGTAGTGGAATAACCGACACCGACATTGAAATATCCGGTTGACTTTTCTTCTACATTAACATTCACATCTGTTTTATTCGGACCGGCATAGTCGGTTTGAATGTCAACCTTGCTGAAGAAATTCAAGTTTTCAATATTGCGGCGCGAATCACGCAGTTTGGAAACATTGAGGGCATCCCCTTCTTCCAATCTGAATTCACGGCGAATAACCTCATCTAACGTGCGGTCATTACCGGTAATATTAATACGATTAATGAACACGCGCTCACTTTCATTGATTACAAAATTGATATCAATTTTACCGTTTTCGGCATCACGAATATATTCCGGTTCAACATCTACAAAGGCAAAACCTTTTTTGCCCAAACTTTCGGTAATTTCAGAGACTGATTTTTCAACCAATTCGGAATTAAACCAATCACCCGAATCAATTTCTACATCTTTATACAAAGATTCGGTATCCACACCTTTAATATTTGAATGAATGGTTATTTTATCAACTTCATAACGCGGACCTTCATCCAAAGAGAAAGTCAAAATGAAAGACTTGTGATCTTCGCTGAGTTCAGCAACGGCAGACTGCACGCTGAAATCAGCATAACCGCGACTTGTATAGAAACGGCGCAACATTTCTTTGTCATATTCCATTTTTTCAGCATCGTAATTTTCGGAAGAGCTGAATATACGATACCAACGACTTTCTTTACTCATAATTTCATCTTGTAAATCAGAGTTTGAATAATGTGTATTTCCCAAGAAATTGATTTTATCTATTTTAGCCGAAGCACCTTCATCAATTCCATAAATTAAGTCAACGCGATTTTCTTCGCGTTCAATAATTTTCGGTTCAACCGTCACCGAATAGCGTCCGGTTTTACGATATACATCCAGAATGCGTTGAACATCTTGTTGAACCTTAGCTTTATCAAAAACGGAGCGCGGCCCCAACTGAACTTCTTTTTCCAAAACTTTATCATCTATTTTATCATTACCGTCAAATGCGCGCTTACCGATAATCGGATTTTCTTTTACGTTAATTTTCAAAACATTGGCAGTAGATGTGTCAAAGCTGATATCACTGAACAATCCGGTGTTATACAGGCTTTGAAAAGAGTTATCCAAATCATCTTGCGAAATGCTACGCCCTTTCGGCAAGTTCAAATAAGATAAAACCGTTTCTTTTTCAACGCGTTGCAAACCAGTAACATCAATTTGCTTGGCATAAAAACCTCCTGCATATGCCTGAGCCGAAATCAAGCTTGTCAATAAACCTACATATAATATTTTTTTCATATTCTCTTCCTTTTTGATTAGTCAAACCAACGACTTATTAAATGTGTAATATCATTCCACGTTGCAAGCAACATAATTCCTAAAATTATAAACAGACCGATTTTGAAAATATACTCCTTCATCTTCGGTTGCAGTTCTCTGCCGGTCAGCATTTCAATCATAAATATGACTATGCTGCCACCGTCCAACACCGGTATCGGCAATAAATTAATCAGCCCCAAATTAACGGACAGCAAACCCATAAAATAGATAAAACTGATTAAACCGCCGGCTTTACTGATGTCGCCTGACATTTCGGCAATACGAATAATGCCGCCGACATCCTTGCCGCCACGCTTTCCGGTTATCATTTGTGCCAAACCGCGCAATGTGGTCACTGTTAAATCATATACTTCATCATAGCCGGCCTTTATTGCCGCACCTAATGTCATATGTTGCGTAAAATCGACCTTAAGCGAAGACTGTACACCCAGCATGCGACGCTTAACTTTGCGCCCGTCTTCTTGCTCAAAATCCGTATCTTTCAGTGTCACGGCAAGCGACATAGGACGAGCGTATGATATTTCAAAATCTTCATCAATATGTGCGCGTACAAAATCTATAAAATCCGTAACTTTTGTAATTTCAACATCATTGATTTTTTCAATAAAATCACCGGCCTGAAGACCTGCTTCTTCTGCCGCGCTGTTTATCACAACATATTTAACTCTTATGCCTTTTTGCGATATTTCGGCTTTTTCATCAACGTTATCGGCATCAAAAACCAACCCGATAATTTTTTCCGTTTTAGCAACATTATCCTGATTAAATTCGGTTTCGCGCGCCTTAACATGAACAGTTGCCGGACGTTCCAATTCAATCAGTACATCATCTGTTTCAGCCAAACTTACTTCATTACTTAAAGCTTGAAAATCCGGTGTCGGATTGCCGTTTAAGGATAATATTCTGTCACCTTCCATAATGCCGGCGGCCTCAGCCGCTTCACCGGGCATAACCTTACCGACAACCGAAGGATATACAATTTTTCCGAAGCTGTAAAACAAAGCTACAAACAATAAAAGTGCAAACAGATAATTGAACAGCGGCCCGGCCACAACAATGCACAGCTTTTTCCATGCGGCCAAAAGCGGGAACGCTCCTTTTTTATCTTCTTCGGACAGATTCTTAAAACTTTCATCAACCGTAGAAGAAGAAGCATCCGCATCCCCCAAAAACTGACAATATCCGCCAAGCGGAACGGCAGCCACTTTCCAGCGTGTGCCATATTTATCAACGCGCCCCCACAATTCTTTACCGAACCCGATTGAAAAAACCACAACTTTGGCACCGAGAATGCGTGCAACAATAAAATGCCCGAATTCATGTACAAAAACCAGAATTCCGAGAAGGACTATAAAAGGTACTACATAATAAATAATATTTAAAAGTATTTCCATTATTCTCACCTTACAGCATATACGTAAAAAACAAATACATAAACGGCGCGGCGAAAATCAGTCCGTCTATGCGGTCAAATATGCCGCCGTGTCCCGGAATAAGCTTGGAGGAATCTTTCACACCGGCTTTTCTCTTTATGGCCGATTCAATCAAATCGCCTATTTGAGCCAGCACGGCAAGCAAAATCGCCAAAATTGCGAACAACATCTGATTATCTATGTTCCAACGAACCTGCCACGCGTTATGTGACAAAGATATATAACGGAACTTATTGAAATCATACGGAGGAATTTCCATTATTTCCGTGCACCAATATATAAAGATAATACTGACGGAAACGGCCAATAATATGCCACCGCACAAACCGGACCACGTTTTGTTCGGGCTGATTTTCGGAGCAAGTTTCGGACCGCGCAAATTACAGCCGACAACCAATCCGCCGACATCCATACTCCAAACCATTAAAAAGAACCACAATGTCATGATAAAACTGTAATTGTAGCGCGGATCAAAGTTTCCTTCACTCGGATCAAACGAACGATAAATCCAAACCAGTGATGCCACACCTATAGATATATACGGCACACCCAAAGTCAATAATCCGCGAAACTTTTCCTTTTCTGCCACAAGCCAAACAACTAACGTTATCACGGCTATCATAGGCAAAACAACCGAAAAATTATAGGTCCATATAGATATGGCCAAACTCATTATAAATGCTGTTACATAGTGCGATTTTGTTTCGGTTGAAGCAAGCATATTTGCCCACTCCCAAGATAAAAGACCGCCGACAATAATCGCCAACACTTCTATGAGCGGGCTTCCGACATATAAGGCCTCAATTGCAATCGGTATCATAACAATTGCCGCCAAAACCCGCTTTGTAATCGCTCCGAACTTACGACTTACCATATCTTCTCTCCCTATTTTTGTAGTCTGTTATAATTTGTTCCAATTCATCGGCCGAAAAATCTGGCCATAATGTTTTTGAAAAGTAGAACTCCGTATATGCAAGCTGCCATAAAAGGTAATTACTGACACGCATTTCTCCGCTGGTTCGTATCAACAAATCCGGATCAGGAATACCCTGCGTGTATAAGTAATTATCAACCATTTGCATATCCACGTCTTCCGCATGCAAAGAGCCGTTTTGAACTTCTTGTGCTATTTTCTTAACCGCCGCAGTAATTTCCTGTCTGCTGCCGTAGCTCAAAGCAACGCAAAGCGTCACAGATTTATTCTTTGCCGTATTTTTTTCTATTTCACCCATTTTTTCAATAATATCGGGTGCTAACATATAGCGTTCACCGATAAACTTAACTTTTACGTCATTTTCTTGAAGTTCCTTAAAACCGGTATCCAAATAATAGCGTAAAAGTTTCATTAACTCGTCAACTTCGTGTTTTTCACGCTGCCAATTTTCGGTTGAAAAAGCATAAACCGTCATATATTTTATGCCGAATTTTTTGGCAGCTTTCGCAATATCTATCAGTGTTTCTGCACCTTTTTTATGTCCGCTTGCAACGGGCAGTCCTTTTTTTTGCGCCCACCGGCGATTACCGTCCATAATAAAGGCAATATGTGTCAAATTATCAGTCGTCACGCCAAAGCCTCTTATACTTGCATAATGTCTTTTTCTTTGTTATCCAGCTGATCATCCACCTTTTTAATAGTATCATCCGTCCATTTCTGAATATCATTGTTATATTTTTTCTCCTCATCTTCCGATATCAGAGAATCTTTTTTCATTTTTTTAACTTCGTCCATTGCGTCACGACGAATATTACTAACAGCAATTTTTGCCTGTTCCGCATATTTTCCGGCTATTTTTGAAAGTTCGCGACGGCGCTCTTCACTGAGCGGCGGAATCGGAATACGGATAAGCTGGCCGTCCGACATCGGATTTAATCCCAAATCACTTTCCATTATCGCTTTTTCAACACTTTTGGATAAACCTTTATCCCAAACACTAACGGACAACGTGCGTGCATCCGGCACGCTGATTGTTCCAACCTGACTTATCGGCGTCATGCTGCCGTAGGCATCAACCAAAATACCGTCAAGCAGACTGGCATGCGCTCTACCGGCACGCAAACCCCCAAAATCCGTTTTTAAGGTTTCCAATGTTTTATCCATTTTATAAAGTGTCTGTTCTTTTAATGAATTATAATCCGTCATCTCTACCTCATCCTATTTGATTATTGTACATTTAGCCTTGCCGCAAACGGCATTTATGATGGAATTTTCACCCTTTTGCATAAAAATCATAACCGGAAGTTTATTGTCACGCGCCATAGCAATAGCAGTCATATCCATAACGTTAAGATTTTTTTCCAAAACTTCATCATATGTGATATCATCATAGCGTTTTGCATTATTATCATAACGCGGATCTGCACTATACACACCATCAACTTGCGTGGCCTTCATCATCACATCGCAATGCATTTCAACGGCGCGCAAAACCGCTCCGGTATCGGTTGTGAAATACGGACTTCCCGTTCCGCAAGCAAAAATTGTGACACAATCGTCATCCAACGATTGTGTTGCTTCACGAAAATTATATGTTTCGCATATTTGCGGCATGGAAAGCGCCGAAAAAACCTTCGCCGGACAACCGATATTTTCCAACGACGATTTCATCGTCAATGCATTCATAACCGTTGCCAGCATTCCGATTTGGTCAGCAACGCTCCGGTCCATATCGGCGCAGCCGTCTTTAGCACCGCGGAAAATGTTTCCGCCACCGATAACCAGACAAATTTGTACGCCCATATCGCGAACAGCCTTAATTTCCGTTGCCAATTTTTGCACAACGGCCGCATCCGTTCCCGTTATATTTTTGCCGGCCAATCCTTCGCCGGACAATTTGAGCATTATCCTCTTAAATTCAGGTTGCATTATCTCACCATAAATAAATTTCTTTTGTATGTTACCTTTTTTATTTGCTTTGTCATTAACATTTTACAGTGTTTCAACAGAATTTTTAGCATTTTTAAAATATAGTTGAAATTTTTCGTAACTTCAGATAAAACAAAGACAACTATACAGGAGGTAAACATGACATCAGTGCTTTTAATATGTGCTCTCGGCGGTTATCTTGCCGGTTCAATACCGTTCGGCTTGGTTTTGTGCTATTTGGCCGGATACGGCGATATTCGCAAAATCGGTTCCCACAACATCGGTGCCACAAATGTTTTGCGCACAGGTAATAAGTGGTTGGCGCTGTTAACGGTCCTTTTGGATGCCTTTAAAGCAGGTTTGGCCGCATATGTTGCTTATAAACTTGTTCCGAACACGGAAATCGGCACCTTCGGCGGCAAGGTTGTGACCTTAAATGTTTTGGGTTCGCTGATTGCCGGTGCATGCGGCATTATCGGCCACAATTTCCCGATTTGGCTTAAGTTCAAAGGCGGTAAAGGCGTTGCCTCTTCTCTCGGATTTATTTTAATGACGCAATGGCCGATTGCCTTGATTGCCTTAGGTGTTTGGTTAACCATGGCTTTTACGTTCCGTTATTCATCTTTATCGGCCTTAACCGCAGCGGTTATTATCCCGATTGTTTCATTTTTTCTTTGTCCGCCGATTTATACTTTGTTTTATACGTGCATCGCTTTATTGGTTATCGTAAGACACCATGCCAATATTGCGCGCTTGATTAAAGGTGAAGAAAGTAAAATCAGTTTCAAAAAGAAATAATGATTGAGAATACGCTGACGGATATTTTAAGATTACTCAATACCGATGGTATCGGGCCGGTAACATATTATAAACTGCTTCAAAAATACGGTAATGTTGCATCCGCTTTATCGGCGGTTTCTGCCAAGAAAGAAGTATTTTCAACACAGGCGGCCGCGCAAATTATTGACGATGCGGCACGCAAAAACGTTAAAATCATCACATACACAATGCCGGAATATCCGCAAAGTTTGTTGCAAATTAACGATGCACCGCCCGTTTTATATGCATATGGTAATATTGAGCTGTTAAATTATCCTTATACCGTAGCAATTGTCGGTGCGCGTAATGCCTCCATTGCCGGTCGCAAAATTGCATCGCGAATCGCCTATGATTTAACCCAAAGCGACGTTTTGGTTGTTTCCGGCATGGCGCGCGGTATTGATGCGGCAGCGCATAAGGGTGCACTTTATGCCAAGCAACAAAGAGGTCCGACCATTGCGGTTTTGGGCACCGGCATTGATGAGATATATCCGCCGGAAAATGCCGATATATACCATGATATATGTCGGCAAGGTTTGTTGATTTCGGAATTTCCGCTCGGTACAAAAGCGCAAATTTCAAATTTTCCGCGCCGTAACCGTATTATTGCCGGTTTAACGCAAGGCGTTTTGGTTGCCGAAGCAAGTTTGCACTCCGGTTCACTGATTACCGCAAGACTGGCGTTGGAACAGGGAAAAGACATTTTTGCCGTTCCCGGATCGCCGCTTGAAAATCGGGCTGCCGGGCCGAACAAACTGATAAAAGACGGCGCAATATTAACCGAAAGCGCCGAAGACATACTTAATGTATTAAGTATGAGTCAAAACAGATGTATAAAAATTAAACAAACCGAGTTGTTCCCTCTTGACAAGACCGAAAATAGTGTAAATATTTCTGAACATGAAACGGTTGAAAAATCAAACAACGAAAACGTTAATTTGCTTGATTTGATCAGCTATGAGGGTATAGATATTGACGTGTTGTTACGTACAAGCGAACTACCGCAAGCCGAGTTTTTCTCGCAAATATTGGATTTGGAATTTTCGGGTAAAATTCAGCGGCAGGCAGGTAATAAAGTTGCACGAATCAAATAGAAAGCGTAAGGAAAATGAAATTAGTTGTTGTAGAATCTCCGGCTAAAGCCAAAACAATCAATAAATATCTGGGAAGTGATTACAAAGTATTGGCAAGCTACGGCCACATCAGAGATTTGCCGAGCAAAGACGGTTCGGTTGATCCGGAGCATGATTTTGCAATGAAATGGGAGTTCAGTGCCGCCGGACGCAAGCACTTAAACGATATAATTGCCGCCTTAAAAGATTGTGATACACTCATTCTCGCATCCGACCCGGATAGAGAGGGAGAAGCGATTGCGTGGCATATTTTGGAAGAATTAAAAGACAAGAAAAAGCTGACGGGTAAGAAGATTCAGCGTGTGGTATTCCACGAAATCACAAAATCTGCCGTTAAAGAGGGTATTGAAAATCCGCGCGAAATTGACAACGATTTGGTTAGCGCTTATATGGCGCGTCGTGCGCTTGATTATTTGGTGGGCTTTACCTTATCGCCGGTGCTGTGGCGCAAACTTCCGGGGTCTAAATCGGCGGGGCGCGTGCAATCAGTCGCCTTGCGTTTGATTTGCGAGCGCGAAAATGAAATTGAAAAGTTTAAAGCAGAAGAATATTGGACGGTTGATGTTGATTTATTAACCCGATCCAAAGCGCACATGCTTACGCATTTGGTTAATCTTGACGGCAAAAAGCTGGATAAATTTACCTTAAATTCCGAAGAAAAGGCTTTAGATGCCAAAGCTAAAATAGAGGCACAGGATTTTCATATATCCGAAGTAGAGCGCAAAAAGGCCAGCCGTTATCCGGCACCGCCGTTTACCACATCCACGTTGCAACAGGAGGCGGCGCGTAAATTGCGTTTTTCAGCCAAGAAAACCATGCACATTGCGCAAAAACTTAATGAAGACGGTTTTATTACTTATATGCGTACCGATGCGGTTAACCTGTCTAAAGATGCCGT
>JAFVBT010000045.1 GCA_017479785.1 Alphaproteobacteria bacterium | reverse complement strand
TGGATTTTGATTTTGCTCTTTTTCAACAAATTGTTGATGCAAACAATGATGATAAAAATGTTGCGGCTCGTTTTTATGATAAGGCAGTTAAAACCGATGCCGTAACCGAAAACGGTTTGCCGGTTTTCAAAAATGTAACTTACGTGGAAATTCGGCTCAAGGATAATTCAACCGAAGTTTTCAATCAACCGGCAACAGAGGCGAAAATTAAGCGTTTCCCACGTGAATATGCCTTATACAAACTTTCAAAAGAACAAATAAAGGACGGTACACCGTTGGAACAGTTTGCTTTCATGACTGCGGCCGAAGTGGCAACATGCAAAAATCGCGGGATATTTACCGTGGAAGCCCTGGCCGGTTTGTCGGGTGATAAAGTTCAAGATTTATGCTTACAAAATGAGCATGAATTAGCTTGCATTTTTCTTAAAAACGCTAAGGAAAATACGGCTGTTGCCGAATTTGCGCATCGTGAAACAGCCTATAAAGAAGAAATTGCAGCCTTAAAGGACAGAATATCCGCATTGCAACGGGAGCTTGATTATTGCAAGACCAAGAAAAAACGCACCAAGAAAGGAGAATAGAGATGAAAACTATTTTGGAAATATGCCGTGAAGTTGCGGATTTAGCGGCGGTAAAGCGCCCGAATGACTTATTTGATACTCACAGCCAATCAGAAAGCATCTTTTTAAGTGTGGCGAAATCGGCTTTGGATAGTATGCTGCGTTACGGCGATTGGCAAGAACTGACGAAAGAGGGGTGTTTAATAACCATTGACGGCAAAACATCTTACCCGATATATGATTTTGTGCCGGATTTTTATTGTTTGCTGAATAACACGATTTTTATTAAAGACGGCAATGAGCGTGTTATCGGTGCCATAACGCCGGAACAATGGATGCGTGATAAATATTTTTGTTGTGCGGGCACAGAAATCAAATTCATTATTCAAAACGGACGTTTTGTGTTTTTGAATAACCCGCCGTGCAGTGTTAAAATTGTTTTTCAATATCGTTCAAATAATATTGTTTGGGATTTTAATACCCTGGAAGAAAAGAATGTTCTGTCGGCCAATACCGATGTGCCTATTTTTGATGAGTATCTGGTTAAGCTGAATATTTTGTGGCGTTGGTTGAAACGCAGCGGTTTGGATTATACTGAAGAATTTAATGAATATGAGCGGGAACTTAAAAAACGTTTCGGTACCGGTTTGGCAACCAAAAATATCAATTTAGCGACTAACCAACCCGAGGAAGGAGGTGTGATAATCAATGCAATCAAGATTAACAATCAAACGGAATAAGTCTTTAAGTTATACGTTATGTTCGCCAATTAACGGATTGAATGTTCGTGATAATTTAACTGATATGAATGGGACTTATGCCATAACGATGGATAACTATATTCCCTCGGATACAAAGGTCGCCTTGCGTAAAGGATATGTTTTATATGCGCCGTTTGAAGCAGATGTCCGGACACTGGCGACTTATAATGCCGGAATGCAATCGCGTTTTTTTGCGGTATCCGGCCATAAAATATGGAACATAACCTCTGCTGCTTCAATTAGTTCTTATGAAAATATCACCTTATCCGAAGATTGCTGTCAAACCGCGCAATATAAAAATTATCTGTATTTTGTGAATGGTATGGATGTTCCGAAAGTATATTATATTGATAACCAAAATGCAGAGCACTTGGAAAATTGGGGATTTTCCGCAGAAGGATTGACTCCGTCTTCAATTGTGAACGTCAGTGTTTCCAAGCAACGTTTATGGTTTGTTGAAAAAGGAACATTGCGGGTTTGGTATCCGGCGGCGGCCGGTAATGTTTCCGGAACACTGAATTGTTTTGATTTTGCCCAAGTCTGTCGTTTTGGGGGACATTTAATTGCAGTGGCTAACTGGACACAAGACGGCGGTCAGGGAATTGATGACTTGACGGTTTTCATAACTTCTGAAGGTGAAGTGTTGGTTTATTCCGGTTCCGATATCAATAATGCCGATGATTGGAAACTGCGCGGCTCGTTTAAAATCAGCCGACCGATCGGATATAAATGTATTGTACCTTATCAAGGCGATGTTGTGATTATTTCCGAAGACGGCTATATTCCGCTTTCTAAAGCATTGCCTATTGATAAAGCAAATGCGTCGCAAGCGGCTTTCAGCGATGCTATTCGCGGTTTGGTGTTGGATAGGACAGCCAATTATTCATCTAAAGCCGGTTGGCAGGGAATTATTTACAGCCGCGGCGGCTACGGAATTTTTAACGTACCGGTTGCCAATCAATTTGAACAACACGTTATCAATGTTAATACCGGCGCTTGGTGTCGGTTTACCAACATCCGGTCGCTGTGTTGGGGTGAATTTCAAAAGCGCATATATTTCGGCGCTGATAACGGCGTGTATTTGTTTGACGAAGGGTATTCGGATAACGGTATGCAGATTGTCGGGGTGATTGAGCAAGCCTACAATAATTTAGGTACGGATATGCTCAAAAAAATTCAACTTCTTAATCCGCGCGTGAAGTCTAGTTCGCGTTTTTCGTTGGTAATTTATACCAATATGGATATGGAAAAACGAGATATAGATTATACGGAAAGCATCGGCACAACGGGCAACACCAAGTGGAATATTGCCAAGTGGTCAAGCTATATGCAACCGTCCGGCGCCAAGTGGGAAAATTCCGGCAGCACGGCAATTCGCAGTCAGTGGATAGCCAATTCTTCCACCGGTTATAAGGCCAGTATTGTCTTTAAGACAAAAACCAAAGGCAATATGATTGAGTGGTATGAAACCGGCATTCGCTATGAAACGGGGAGCGGCGTATTATGACGGATTATGTGCAAATTTTGCCGGATATATCAGGGGATATTACCCATTGGGTTTGTTGCGGTTTAAATACCGGAGAAAGTTGGATAGGTAAGCATATTACCTATGGCTTTGCGTTGGGTAACAAAATGCTCGGCGGGCTGATTTTCAACGATCTTCGGTTCAATCATGATGTATGGTGGACCATTTATGCCGAAGACAAACGTTGGTGTAATCGCAATGTTTTAAGAAAGATGTTTGCGGCGGCATTCATTGATATGGGGTGTCGCCGCATTAACGTTTTGATTGAAACAACCAACCTTAAAAGCGTAAATCTGGTCAAACGGCTTGGGTTTAAGCAAGAGGGATTATTAAGACAATATACGGAAAACGGGCATGATTGTTATTTGTTCGGAATGCTAAAACAAGAGTGTCCATGGTTAAAAATGAAAGGAAAAGAAAATGAGTAAATCTATCGGAAGGATGTTTAGTCCTGGTTCAACAAGTAATTACGGATATGAAAATAACTATTTGAATTATCTAAGAAATTACAATACATACGATTATGACCAAACCGCTAATAATATGGTGGCGACTGCCTATGGTATGAGCAATAATCTGAATACAATGCCGGAATATCAGTTTGGAGTCGAGAGCGGCGATGCGGCGCGACAACGTGCCGAAAACGCGACATATCAGGCATACGTTGATAAACTGACGCCGGTATATCAGCAACAGAATATTGATTTAAGTAATCAATTGGTAAATCAAGGCATACCGGTTGGCAGTGAGGCTTATATTCGTGCGATGCAGAATTTGCAAAACAATCAAAATGCAGCACTTAATCAGGCGGCGTATCAGAGTGTTTTAAGTGGACAAGATGCTTATTCGCAGGCATTTGCGGATAATTTGCGCGCGGCACAGTTTAATAACAACGCACGTCAAAGCTATATAGATCAAATTCGCACATTATTGGGTAATTCGGTTTCCGGTTATGATAATATGACGAACTTGTATAATATTCAAAATGGTGTACAGGCGCGCAAATCTGCGGATATGCAACAAGGGTTGAATAATTTCAATACAGTCTTGAACAGCAGTTTGTCGGCACTCGGAAAATCATTGATATAGCAAAGAATAGGGGCTGTCAGCAATGACAGCCCTTAGTTTTTAAGAAAAGGATAAAACAATGGATATGTATGAAAAATATAAATCGCCGTTTGGTTACCAAGTGGGTGACAACGGCATAGACAGCTACGGTGTTGACCATAGCGGATTTAGTCTCAGAGATGAGATAGAGTATCAAACGGCACGCGACCAGCGTGAAAGCCAAATGATGCAGATGTATAATCAACAGGGGATAACGGATAATTACCCGCAGTACACAACCAACTTTTGGGGCGATTCCGGTAACAATTACGGTTTTGGAAGTTCGAATATAAGTCAGAATATTCAAAACGTTACGAACCGATTTAACAACAGCGGATTTAACGGCGGAATGAGTGATTATGAACGCGGGATAAACAAGTTCGAACAGGCAAGTGCCGCCGGCAGTTTTATGTCCGGCATGAATAGCGGCTTTGGCGGCAATAGCTACGGCGGTAGTAGCAATTTTACCGATAGTTATGGGAGTGGAAACGGCAACAATACCACCGATAACAATAGGTATTCATGGAG
>JAFVBT010000044.1 GCA_017479785.1 Alphaproteobacteria bacterium | reverse complement strand
TACTCCGAAGACAATATATAACGGAACGACATTATTTCCGATATTAATATTTTGAGATACTTGAGAAAATTGATTAAAAAGTATCAAAACAAACCCGAGCGAAAAAATCGCCGCCACGGCATATCTGAGTACACGATATTTGTGTAGAAAATATACCAACATACAAGCAATAATCGCTATAAACAGCAGGGCAAGAGAAACTTCAGGCTTAGGTAAAAAAGAATTTTCAAAGATACTTAAATTTCCCGAGCCGGCAAACAAGATAAAATCCGTTGCCGATAAGAAGAAAATAAACAAAAATATTAAAATTCCTTCAACAATATTGATATTTATACCTTTTATCGGTATTCCTTTGCGCGAAAAGCGTCCGTCAACATCATGTTTTAATGGTGATATGACTTTGTTTTCTGTTGAATTTAAATCATTTCTCAGCATTATCCGTTGTCCAATTTTTCCTTAACCAGTTTATTCACAATGGCCGGATTGGCTTTACCTTGCGACATTTTTAACGTTTGCCCGACAAACCACCCCATCAAATTAATCTTGCCGTTTTTATAAGCCTGAACATTATCCGGATTAGAGGCTATAACTTCATCTATAATTTTTTCTATGGCTGCGGTATCCGTTACTTGTTTCAATCCTTTTTCTTCTACGATTTTTTCCGGATTTTCGCCGGTTTGAGCCATAATTTCAAACACATCCTTTGCTATTTTACCGGAGATAACATTTGATGTTATAAGCTCTACCAAAGCGCCCAAATTTTCCGCACTGACCGGACTGTCTTTAATATCCAGATGTTTTTTGTTCAGCATGGCAAAAAAGTCGCTCATCATCCAATTAGCAACTTTCTTGGCATCATGTCCGGCTGCTGCTTTTTCAAAAAAGTCGGCAATTTCTTTGTTTTCACAGATAACGCTTGCATCATACGACGTTAACCCCATTTCAGAGATAAAACGTTGTTTTTTGGCATCCGGCAGTTCTATCATTTCCCGACGAACACTCTCAATATATTCATCTGTTAATATCAGCGGCGGTAAATCCGGTTCCGGAAAATAGCGATAGTCATGTGCAAATTCTTTTTTACGCATCAATTTACTCTCTCCGGTTGTCGGATCAAACTGACGTGTTTCCTGTTCTATATTGCCACCGTTTTCATAAATTTCAATTTGTCTTTTTGCTTCATTTTCAATAGCTTGCATAACGAACTTAACGCTGTTAACGTTTTTCATTTCGCAGCGTGCACGCAATTCATCGGAACCAAACGGGCGAACGGAAATATTAACATCGCACCGCATTGAACCTTCATCCATATTGCCGTCACATGTACCGAGATAGCGCAAAACAGAGCGAAGCTTTCTTAAAAATGCGCCGGCTTCTTCAGAAGATCTGAAATCCGGTTTTGTAACAATTTCCATTAATCCGACCCCTGCTCTGTTTAAATCAATAAAACTCTTTGTCGGGCTGAGATCATGAATTGATTTACCGGCATCTTGCTCAATATGCATTCTTTCAATGCCGATATTCTTAACAGTTCCGTCATCTAAATCAATAGCAACGAACCCTTCTCCGACAATCGGATAACGGAATTGCGTGATTTGATAATCGGTCGGCATATCGGCGTAAAAATAGTTTTTTCGTGAAAATTCCGAATATTTGTTAATAACGGCATTTAACCCCAAACCGGTTTTAACGGCCTGATGAACACATTCTTTATTCAATGTCGGCAACATTCCCGGCATACCGGCATCAACAAAAGAAACATTAAAGTTCGGATCATCACCGAATTCTGTTGATGCACCGCTGAATATTTTAGATTTTGAAATGATTTGGCAGTGGATTTCCAATCCGACGACAATTTCCCATTTACCCTTTTGTGTTTCTATACCATAAGTCGTCATTTTATTTCCTTTCAAATCCGGCATCGGCTTCCAATTTAGCCGCCACATTGAATATTGTTCCTTCATCAAACGGTTTGCCTATAAGTTGCATACCGAACGGCAGTCCGTTTTCAGATAAACCTATAGGCAGGCTCATTGCCGGCAATCCGGCCAAATTAACTGAAACCGTAAAGACGTCATTTAAATACATATTAATCGGATCAGCCTGCATTTTCGTGTCGCCAATCGGAAATGCCGTAATCGGTGATGTTGGTGTTAAGATGATATCGCATTGTTTAAAGGCTTCTATAAAATCATTATGAATTAAACGACGCATCTTTTGCGCTTTAAGATAATAAGCATCATAATAACCGGCAGACAAAACATATGTACCTATCATAATACGGCGTTTAACTTCCGTACCGAAACCTTGGGTACGGGTATTGATATACAAATCATCCAGATGTCCTTCACCGGCGGCACGATAACCGTAACGTATGCCGTCATAGCGCGCCAAATTTGAAGAAGCCTCGGCCGGAGCCAAAACGTAATATGTTGCCAACGCATATTTGGTATGCGGCAGGGATATTTCTTTTATAACAGCTCCGCGTGCTTTTAAATATTCGGCGGCTTTATCCCAATAAGCGGCAATTTCAGGGTTCAATCCCTGAGGACGATATTCTTTCGGTAAACCGACGATCAAACCTTTAATATCACCGGTTAAAAATTTTTCATAATCCGGAACCGGTGTATCAACGGAAGTTGAATCTTTGGCATCAAAACCGGCCATACTCTTTAATAAAATTGCACAATCACGCACGTCTTGGGCAATTGGCCCTGCTTGATCAAGTGAAGATGAAAACGACACAATACCATAACGTGAACAACGTCCGTATGTCGGTTTAATACCTGTCAGTCCGCAAAAAGCCGCAGGTTCACGAATAGAACC
>JAFVBT010000043.1 GCA_017479785.1 Alphaproteobacteria bacterium | reverse complement strand
TCTCTTATAATGGGAAAATCTATCAATTTCCACAACAATCTAAATACCCGCCAGCTCGTAAAAAAATATCTCTCAAAATCACTCTAAACGGTAATATTTACGCTTCTTACAGGTGTTCCGTTTTTATTGTGCATTAACATAAAAAAGTGTACTGACCTTTATCTGAAAAATTATTTTCTGTAAAAATCTGCTCAGACTAAAAGCCCGTCAAATTCGTTGACGGGCTTTATTTTATAAGAAAATATTTTCTTAGTAAAAATAGAAATATAATGAATTGTCTGAACCTTCGCAAGATATGGTCGCCTGACTGAGAGATATCGGTAGGCTCCCTTGTGATCCACCGGCGCATGCAATGTGTGAGAAACTGCCGCCTGAATCACCGGTGCACCCTTCCATGCCTCTGCCATCTCTTGCTGACATTTGAATTAAAACAGCATAAAGACCTTCGCCGGCGCCCCAATCTTGTGTAGCAAGCTCAAGACAAGCCTCTTCCGGTAAATTTCCCAGTTTCAGCTCATTTGATTCATTTATGATCCCCTTTCATTTTCATAAAATTCTCCAGCCAGTGAATATCATATTGTCCATCCAGATATTCCGACTGCGCAATAATATCCCTGTGCAAAGGAATCGTTGTTTTCACACCCATAATCACAAATTCCTCCAGTGCACGGCGCAAGCGCATTAACGCGGCATTACGCGTGTTGGCATGAACAATCAGTTTAGCAATCATGCTGTCATAATAAGGCGGAATCGCGTAGCCGGAATAAATCTCCGAATCAACACGCACGCCTAACCCTCCCGGTGCATGCCATTCCTGTATTTTCCCCGGACAAGGAATAAATGTTGCCGGATCTTCCGCATTGATGCGGCATTCAATCGAGTGTCCGTTGAAACGGATATCTTTTTGTGAATACCCCAGCTGCGCTCCCGAAGCGATGCGAATCTGCTCTTTAACAATATCGATCCCCGTTACGGCTTCAGTCACCGGATGTTCCACCTGCAAACGCGTATTCATTTCCATGAAATAGAATCGACCGTCTTCATACAGAAATTCCAACGTACCGGCATTGCAATAACCTATCTTCTTAATTGCTTTACGCACAATTTCGCCGATTTCGTCTCGTTGTTTCTGGTTAAGCGCCGGTGACGGACATTCTTCAATTACTTTCTGATTATTTCTCTGAATAGAACAATCACGTTCACCGAGATGCACAACATTGCCATACTTATCGGCCAAAACTTGTATTTCAATATGGCGCGGATGCTGTAAATATTTTTCCATATAAACCACATCACTCGGAAAAGACGCTTTGGCTTCGGCTTTGGCCATCGTATAAGCTTCTTCGACTTCTGACGCCTCAAAAGCAATTTTCATACCCTTTCCGCCGCCACCGTCTTTAGCTTTGATAATAACCGGATAACCGATTTTCTTTCCCCAATGCAAGGCATCTTCAACAGTTTCTAACGCCGGAGATCCTTCGGTAATCGGCAAGCCGGCATCTTTGGCCGCCTTACGTGCGGTGATTTTATCTCCCATCAGTCGCATTTGCTCGACCGTCGGTCCGATAAAAGTTATGCCGTGTTTTTCCACCATTTCGGCAAAATCAGCGTTTTCCGATAAAAAACCATATCCCGGATGAATGGCATCAGCACCGGTAATAACCGCCGCAGAAATAATCGCCGGTTTATTCAAATAAGAATCCGACGAACGTGCAGAACCGATACAAACGGCCTCATCGGCCAAACGAACATGCATAGCATCAGCATCGGCTTCCGAATGAACGGCAACCGTGCGGATTCCCATTTCTCTGCACGCTCTGTGTATTCTTAAGGCAACCTCGCCTCGATTGGCTATCAAAATTTTTTCAAACATAGAGGAATCCTGTTTTATTCAATGATAATCAGCGGTGCTCCATATTCTATCGGATCACCTGTTTCAACCAAAATTTTGGTCACACGGCCGCTTTTGTGCGCTTTGACCGGATTGAATGTTTTCATAGCCTCAATCAAGCATACGGTATCACCGACGGATACAGAGTCTCCTTCTTTGACATAATTCGGAGAATTCGGATTGCTGGACAAGTACACAACTCCAACCATCGGTGATTTAACGGCATTCGGGCTGTTCGAATAATCAACCGTTTCAAC
Source organism: Alphaproteobacteria bacterium (assembly GCA_017479785.1). GTDB lineage: Bacteria > Pseudomonadota > Alphaproteobacteria > RF32 > CAG-239 > RUG410. The sequence goes on along the minus strand of JAFVBT010000043.1, from coordinate 2,571 downwards.
AACTTCTTCTGCCGATTCGACGGCGGTTGATGGCTGAGCTTGCGGCTGCGGTGCAATCGGTGCATACACCGGAACAGCTCCTGCCGGCATTTCGCGAACCAACGAAATTTTGCAGTTTTCATCTTCATAATTGAGGCCGGTCAGTTGATTCTTATCCAGAATTTCGGCTAATTTGCTTATAACCTTTGTATCAATCGGATTTGCCATGTGTTAAATATCCTTTCTAAAATTTCACTAAAGATACGTATATCCTATTTTTTCAAAAATACAACAAAAATGTGCGATTTTGAGCAATTTTATGCAATTTTTGCCAGATTTTTTGCAAAAAATGGCATTTTTTTGCTTTTTTAAATTTTATGTTTTAAAACGCTTAATAAAAAAATTCACATATTTTCAAAAAAAAAGTAGACATTATAAAAAAAACGTATTATAAAGCACAACGTAGCTGTTGGTCAGATAGCTCAGCACGTAGAGCAGAGGACTTAAAATCCTCGTGTCGGGGGTTCGATCCCCTCTCTGACCACCATTAAAAAAGCACCCCTTCATGGGGAGCTTTTTTAATGGTTAGCGGGCCGAACAACCGACACGACGTGGAGGGGGCTGGAGGAAAGAAAAATTTCCGGCGGACATTTTTCTGACGACAGGCGAAGTCTACTTAATGAGCAGGAACGGATAGTGACAGCGAATTTAGTAGACAAGTGCCCGAAACAATTTTGAAAAAAATTGTAAGACGATCCCCTCTCTGACCACCAATATAGAAAAACCGAAGGTGCATATACCTTCGGTTTCTTGCTTTGGCAGTGTATGGTCGTTAGATTGGTTTAATTTTGGTTATATTTATGATGATAGATCAATTCGCGTTCGTTAATGCGGTTTGCATCAACGGCAGCTTCCGGAACACCCCATAAAATCGAGATCGGCCAAGTCAACAGATTTAAACATCCATAGAGCCAATGAGAGCTGTCGGCACCATTGCCGCTGGCCAAATAAAAATTACCGAAACCGGGTAGCAAATTTAACGCACCGGCTGCTCCCGGATTGGCCGGTTTTTCGAAATCACCGCCGTGCTCGACGGTAATTCCTTGTGCGCGAAGCTGATGTAATTCGTTTTGTTCCTGTTGGGTTAAATGAGTACACCCCACTAACAGCAACAGATTAAGTATCATAAGTGATTTTTTCATTACAGACATTCCTTTTAGTTTCAACAAACAGAAAAGTCATCTTAATAAAAAGATGACTGGAAGTTGAAAGCTATTACATCTGAATAGTGCGGCATATTGGCCGCAAGGCTTATTTTACCGCCTTCCAGCCATTGTTATAAATAGCCGTTGGGCGTATAAAATTTAACGTCTTATATACTAATGGACGAGATGTAGAGGCTTTCAAACCTCAAGCGAAAACTCTTCGCTCAAGTTCAATGTACTTAAATAAAGTTGTTTTGTAAAGAAATTTTGTAAAATAGAGCGCAAAAATGATGTATTGCGAAAAAATTAATAAATTTATTCACATATAAGAATATATTTTCTTATCATGCATCACATTGATATTATGATATATTTTATGTTAATATTATATTTTTATTATAATTATATTGACTTTTTATAATTTATATCCTATCTTCTTTCTAAGAAAATAATTTTTTGGAGGAGAAAAAATGAGTAAATTAAATCAAGATATTTATCAAAGATTTCACGGGTTTAAGTCAATTAAGAGAGATTACCGAAAAGACGGACAAAGCGAGTGGTATTATGTTGACCCGCGCGGTACACATTCGGTTGAAGATATGAAAGAAATTGAAGTGCCGAGTGAAAACGCGCCCAACCCAAAGCTAAATAGTATTTTGGCAGATGATATGCAGAAAAATCCGCAAGATTATTATATTTGGCGGACGAAAAAAGATGACAGAGTGCGCGGTAAACATGCCGAACGCGAGGGAAAAATATTTAATAAGAATATTCCACCGGAAGGCGGGCATCCGGGAGAGGATTATAATTGTCGATGCTGGGCAGAGCCGTATGAGCCGGAAAAATATGCCGATAAGCCGATGATTATAGATGTTAGCGGTCTTGATATGTTTAAGGAGTTGCAGAAAACACTAAAACCAGCCAACTTAAACACCAAAAACTTCCCGCAATACGCCGCCAATGACAAAGCAAATATGGCAAGCGATGCAACGTATACTTCAAATTCTGCATACGCACATCGCAAAGTAAAATTCCGCTCACCGGAAGAGGAAAAGTTGTTGCGACATATGGCTGATGTAATCGTGGAATCTGAAGCAGAAAAAAGACACCCTTATCTTGATTCTAAAGGACTAATTACAACAGGCAGAGGTAATAATATCAACCGCTGGGAACAATTCAAATCCGTAAATTGGATGATTGGAAACAGACCGGCAACCGAAGATGAAGTCAAAGCTATGTATGATGAACTTGGAAGACAACGAGAAAAGTTGCAAAAAGAATATAATGAAGTGCAAAAATTTAAACGCGAGCACCCATTAGAATATGCGAGATGGCCGGAAAGTAAGAAGAAAGACCATGGACCATTTAATTATACTGCCGGTTATTA
>JAFVBT010000006.1 GCA_017479785.1 Alphaproteobacteria bacterium | reverse complement strand
GCGCAACTCGGTATCATTCTATTAGTCGGTATGGCTAGTAAAAACGCAATTTTGATTGTGGAATTTGCAAAAGATGAACGTGAAAAAGGAGCAACCATTGTTAATGCGGCTGTTCGCGGTTTAAATGAAAGATTCCGTGCCGTTTTGATGACAGCATCGGCATTTGTGTTGGGTGTGTTCCCGATGATTATTGCAACAGGTGCCGCGGCTGCCAGCCGTAAAGCCATCGGTATTCCTGTATTCTGGGGAATGCTTATCGGAACATTAGGCGGATTGTTTGTTATCCCTATGTTTTATACTTGGGTGCAAGAAAAAAGCGAACGTTTTACTAAATGGCGCAGAAAGAAGTAAAATTAGATATCGGACCAACAACACTAAAATCTTTTGAACATTATACAGATGATGATTATAATGATTTTCTAGAAAAGTACAGAGAGGAAATGAAAAAACATTATAATAATATTGCTCAGAAGTATCCTCAAAAAAAGAAGTTTTTAAAGGGATGGCTCAATCGAGCCAACAGCGCTCATCTGGCTAAATAATATACTTAATAGAGAGGCTGGATTTTTTCTACCTCTCTATTTATATTCCTCTAATATAGATGAATATGAGAACATTTGTTCTTTACTGAAATTTATTAAATCTTGAATATAGTCTTTTAGTGCGGCAGATAAGTCTGAGGCTCGGTCAATATTGCAAATGTTTCCGCTTGGCCAGGCATATTTATTGCGGCAATTTTTTAGACCGTAGGCATCGGATAAAGCTTTTTTTAGTTGTTTATAGCTGTATCATTTCCTGTAGCTTTAAGTACATTATCACTATGTATAAATGAAAAAAGTTGATTGAGAATATATTGATATGAAAAAAATTGGTTACTAAATCGCAAAATGTTAAACTTTCCTATATTTTAGCACAAAGTTTAACATTTTTAGGAAACTACTTCTTAAATTGATATTGTGGCAATGTTTTTAATTTTGGATATCTGCATAAAGCGCATATCTCTTTTTCTGCTACCTTACCGATTTTGCCAATGTTTCATAATCCGGATATTGGCTTAAATTGCCGAGAAGCGTATAAGTCAGTTTACTGCTGAAAATATACTGAGCCGCTTGTAAAACATCTTCTTTGGTAATACTATCAATTTTTTCCACAATTTCCGACACCGGAATAAACCTGTTGTGAATCAATTGCTGCCGAGCCACAACTTCTGCCGTGGACGACGAACTTTCCAACGCCATCAATATACTGGCCTTCATTTGTACCTTAACACGACTAAGCTCTTTGTCCGTCACATATTCATTACTGATTTTCTTGATTTCATCCGCAACAACCGGCAGATAATTTTTGATTTCTTCCTGATTTAAACCGGCATAGATACCGAACAAACCGCTGCCGGTATGCGTATTGGTAAAGCTGTACACCGAATACACCAAACCGCGTTTTTCACGAATTTCCTGAAACAGACGTGACGACATACTGCCGCCGAATATGGTGGATAAAATGCTTATCGGGTAATATTGCGGATGATGATATTGCACACCTTCAAAACCCAGCAAAACCTGAGCCTGTTCTATATCTCTGGTTTTAATAAACTGACCGCCGGTATATAGTTGCTTATCGCGCACAAAATTTGTGTGCGGCTGCAAGCCGCCCATCCGCTGTTCAACCATTTTTACAAAATCATTGTGTTTCAAATTACCGACAGCGGCAACCACAATATTTTCCGCCGCATAATTATGCCCCATATATTTACGCAAATCATCTGCGCTAAACGAGCGCACTTTTTCCGCAGGTCCTAAAATTGTCATTCCCAAAGCCTGATCGGCATATGCGGTTTCTTGAAAATAGTCAAAAACAATATCGCTCGGATCATCATTTGTTTGCTTAATTTCCTGTACAACAACTTCTTTTTCCTTAGCCATTTCAGCCGCATCAAAAGTTGGCGCCGTCACCAGTTCAGACAGCACATCTATAGCTAATTCCACATCATTTTTGAGCATTTTCGCATAAAAAACCGTAAACTCACGCGAAGTATATGCATTGGTCTGACCGCCGACGTTTTCAATATCTTCGGAAATTTGTTTGGCATCACGGCTTTTTGTTCCTTTGAACACCATATGTTCAACAAAATGTGAGATACCGTTAATATCTTTATGTTCACAGGCACTGCCCGTATTTACCCAAATTCCGAGTGAAACCGTTTCTATTTCGGACCTTTCCACCGTAATTACACGCAATCCGTTTGCAAGTTTATCTAATTTTATATCCATAAAAACTCGTCCTTAACTAAAAAAATCAAATTGACAGTATTATATCTCAGTTATACGATAAATATCAATATAAATCTTTTGTTAATGGAGAACATTATGAATAAAAAGCCACATATTGCCGTTGTATTGTCCGGTTGCGGACGTGCCGACGGTTCTGAAATTCATGAATCGGTCTGCGCCCTGCTCAGCCTTGAAAATATGGGATGCACCTATCAATGTTTTGCGCCGGATATTGAGCAGACCGCGGTAATTAACCACTTAAACAACCAACCAATGCATGAAAAGCGCAACGTACTGATTGAAGCGGCACGAATTGCTCGCGGCAATATATTAAGCCTGTCCGAATTCAAGCCGCAAGAATTTGACGGCATTATTTTTCCGGGAGGATTAGGCGCCGTCACCAATTGGTGTGATTTTGCCGCTAAATCCACCAACTGCACGGTCAACACCGGCATCCGTGAGGTTATTTTGCAATGCTATAACCATAAGGTTGTTATCGGCGCCATGTGTATTGCACCGGTATTAATCGCCATGGTGTTGGCCGATAAAAAAGTACATTTTACAATCGGAGCCGGCGGAAATACGGCTGAAAAGCTGGAAAAGCTCGGTGCCGTTCACGAAGAAGTCGGTGTTACCGATGTTTGCATTGACAAACAAAACCTTGTTTGCACCACACCGGCATACATGTTAGCCACCAATATGCTTGATGTTTGCCAAGGTGCACATAATCTTGTCGGGGCTATGTGTCAATTAATAAGTAACAAATAAACACAAAACGCTTGCATTCGTAATTTTTTGTTTTATGCTGTGCGTTATCAATAACGAATATATAAGGACTGAAAATGAAAAACAGAACCAGATTTGCCCCAAGCCCGACAGGTTACATGCATATCGGCAATTTAAGAACGGCTTTATATGAATATTTAATTGCCAAAGCCGACGGCGGTGATTTTATTTTACGCATAGAAGATACCGACCAAAAACGCTATGTTGAAGGCGCAACGGATATCATCTACAAAACATTAAAACGTGTCGGTATGAATTGGGACGAAGGTCCGGATATCGGCGGAAATTATGGTCCTTATGTTCAATCCGAACGTCGTTCAATATATGCTGAATACGCTCACAAACTAGTTGAACTTGGTGGTGCACATTATTGTTTTTGCAAACAAAAAGAAGAAAATGAAGTTTCGGAAGATGATAATCCGATTGAAACGCACAGTAAATTCAAAGACCCGTGTAAATTCATTCCGTTAGAAGAAGCAAAACAGCGCATTGCTGCGGGTGAACCTTTTGTTGTACGCCAAAACATCAATAAAAAAGGCACTTCTGTTTTTCATGATGTTGTATATGGTGACATTGAAATTGATTATGACGAGTTGGATGAAGGTGTTTTACTCAAAAGCGACGGTTTACCGACCTATAATTTTGCCAATGTGATTGATGACCACCTGATGCAGATTACCCATGTTGTTCGCGGTAACGAATATATCTCGTCCACACCGAAATATAATCTGATATATGAAGCTTTCGGTTGGACCCCGCCGGTTTATGTGCATGTGCCGCCGGTTATGAAAGATGCTCAGCACAAACTCAGCAAACGTAACGGCGATGCCTCGTTCCAAGATTTGGTTGCCAAAGGCTATCTGCCGGAAGCAATTTTAAACTATATAGCACTTTTGGGCTGGAATCCGGGTGATGAACGCGAAATTTTTTCACTTAAAGAGCTGGAACAATGCTTTTCGGCTGACAGGCTTAATAAATCACCGGCAATTTTTGATATTACAAAGTTGACATGGATGAACGGTTGTTATATTCGTAATTTGTCTGCCGAAAAATTTCACGAGGTTGCAAAGCCTTACTATGCAGATATGCCGCTCACCCTTAACCTCACGGCACTAAGCGCCGTTTTACAGCCACGCATTGAAACATTAGCGCAAATTCCGCAGGAAATTGATTTCTTACGCCAAATTTCAGAATTTCCGATATCTTTATATGAAAACAAAAAGATGAAGACGACACCGGAAATTGCTAAACAATCTATGACACTTGTTATACCTGTTCTAGAAAACATATCCGACTGGACGAATGAAAACCTGTTTGAAGCCTTAAAAGAATGTGCCGCCGTTCATGAACTTAAAAACGGACAAATTCTGTATCCGTTGCGTATTGCTTTATCCGGCAAGGAAACAACACCGGGCGGTGCAACGGAATTAGCGGTAATTCTGGGTAAAGAAGAAACAATTAAACGTGTTAAACAGGCATTGGAAAAGCTCTGATATGAACTTTATCTGGCAGCAACGCTTAGCACAAAGTCGCGACAGAATAGCCGAACGCAACAAAAAACGAGAGACTGTTAAATGGCGCATCATCAAATGTGTGTGCGCTGTTTTGATATTATGCCAATTATATCCGCAATATTGGAAACGCCTGATATATCCTTATATCTACGGTACACCGACCGATAAAACATTAACCATATCTGACGCTGACTTTTTTAAAGACGTTCCACCGAATACGCCGCCTTTTGTTCTGCAAAGAAACAACATAAATTACCTGTTACATCCGCGCGCCCAATACTCGGTAACCGGAAAAATCGGTTATGTGGACATTTACGACGGTTGGTGGAATCGCTTTTATCGCAGCAGTTCACAAAAAAATTACATCAATATCGTTCCGCTGGATTTGTTTATTGTCATCGGTAATATGGCTAAACCCGAAATATATCAAATGTTTCGCTTTACACACGAAGAACGTGCCGGCAGCGTGTTATGTAAGGGAGTAAAATATAAAACATCTTTCTTTAATTTTTGGCTCTCGGCAAAAGAAGCGAAAAAAAGCGATGAAAATTTCCAAAAGTGCGGGAAATATATACGTTCTGAAGAATTAAATAACTATCACCCTATTCCGGCCAATGAGAAAATCAACAAAGCCCTGCATATGTTATTGCCCGAAGACATAATTTATATTGAAGGTTATCTGGTTGATGTTCTCTCCATGGGACTGAAAACCGGAACACGCAAACAACAGCAACACGATTACTTAATATCCGGTTACAATCCGGGAATGTGTTTTGTTTTGTACACCACCAAAATTATCTTTAATGGTCGCATTTATCAATAATATTTTAATAAAAGCCGTTTATAATGCGGCACGTGTAAACAATTAAAGGACTATCAAAATGACTAACAAATTAAGTTTATTGCTTTTGCCTGCCGTTATTCTGGCGGCAACGGCACAGTCGGCACACGCTGCAGATGCCGAAAACTACGGTTGGAGTGCCGTGTTAAAAAAAGCCGGTCTGGAATTCAGTTCCACCAGTGTCAAAAATTCAAAAGAGTATAAAGATTCCCCGAATGCCGAATTAAGCGGTGACAGCGAAACCGTTACGAAAGGCATTTTTGATTTTTCTTTAATTGATCAGCAAGAAAAATTTAAATGGGACAACAATCTTTTTATGGAATACGGTAAGACAAAATTAAAACCGAAAGAAGGCCCGGATGTAACCAATGAAACGGCCGATAAAATCTTGCTTTCAACAGACTATGCCCGTAAGGTATGGCGTTATTGGGAAGCAGATGTCGGTCCGTTTGCCAATTTGGCATATCAAACGGAATTCAAACCGAATGACGGTGCGCCGCGTACCAAAATTGCCCGTGCTACATCAGGTATTAAAATGTTTGACGGTCCGTATATCAAAAATATGTATATTGCCGGTGTCGGTGAATATGACTTCACATATTCTCACAACAAAACAACAAAATTTGCCTATGAAATCGGCTTATTGGCCGAATATCCGTTGCGTGAAGGCATTAAATTTAATCTGGACACATATTTCCGCGATTATGTGGCTTACAGTTCATATAATCCGAAAGATTTTAAATATGAATTCAGTGCCAAAACAAACATGATGGTTGATATTTATAAAGGGCTGGCCATCGGTCCTTATGCACAATATTTCAGAGCGGAAGACCGCGGATCAAAAGATTACGGCAGCAGCACAATTATCGGTGTTGAAGCTTCTTTCGGCGGTGAATGGGGATTATAACACAGATGAAACCAAATAAAAAATGCGGAAAATTTTTCCGCATTTTTTATTTTCTCAGTTTTTCTTAATATACTGTATCACGCGTTCAACTTCCCGCTTACCCAGCTTATCCAAATCGGCAACGTGATAATTTTTCTTTTTTGCAAATTCTGCGGCATCATTCATTATAACTTCGCAAGTTTTATGCTTCAATATGGCGTTAACCACACTTTCAAAACGAAAAGTATTTTTGCCTAAGTTGAATGCTTTGTAAGTATCTTTATTAATACCTTCATTATATTTTGCCACGCCGAGCCCCATAAAATAATTCACCATTGCCGATGCCGTTATCGGTTTGGTTGCTGACATAGCGCCCATTGCGAATGCCGCGCAAAAATAATATTGCTGAACCGGCGTAAATTTCCTGAACTCTCTACCGAATAAAGCCGGATTATTCACGACCTGCTCCATAAAATCTCGGCCTTCTTCCGGTTTAATATCATCAATTTGTATTTGAACATTATCTGATTTTCCGGCAACACGTGCGGATTCCGCCGTATCGTTTTCATCTTTACCGCAAGCAGATAGAATGAAAGCAACACAACTTAATATTACAAGCAACTTCTTCATAGTTTTCCCCGTTATGTTTTTTTTCACTATATTCGTTAATCGCTAAAATATTATTAAAATTAACGGCTTGTCGTTCTTTCTGATTTTCGCTTTGTTTGCATAATCTCACTGCATAAACGATTTCATATTAAGATATTTACAACAAAAATATTTTTACTTATATCTTATTTTTATAACAAATTACGTTGAAAAACTTAATTCCGTAAATACATTAAACATGGTTTGTAAACATTATATAAGGAGAAAAAAATGAAAAAAATAATATTAACTTGTTTGGCAATCGCCGGTTTAATTTTTAGCGGTTCCGATGCTTTTGCCGGCGATCATATGGCGAAAAACCACTCAACTGACAAACCTATCAGCAAGGTTTCTTCGGTTCAAAATATGCCTGACGATTCAATGGTATATCTTCAAGGCTATATTACTCAAAATCTTGGTGACGAAATGTATGTATTTCAAGATGATTCCGGTACTATGAACATTGAAATAGATGATGATTTAATGACCGGAAACACCATTGCCCCGACAACCGTAGTTTGGGTGGCGGCCGAAGTTAATAAAGACGGAGATGTGACCTCTTTGGAAGCTGAAGAAATTCAATTTATGCCGGAAATGACAACAACCGGTAATACCGACATGTCAAAATAATATCTGTCAGCATTTTTGCTGAAATAAACAGTTCCCTCCGACCAATAGTAAAGGGAGCTGTTTTTATTTAAAAGAAAATTTCATAAAGGCAGAAACCATTATTACATATATTGCCAAGCTATAAATACGATAACAAAAACTATACCGCCGACAATTATCCAACCTGCAGACATATTCATCTCCTTCTCAGTTTTCATAAAGAGTGTAGCATGGCAATTTTTATTTCGCAACAAAAAAATCAGTAACAATCATCGCCGTTAAAATTTGCATCAACGACAATTCCGCCTCTAATAACAAATGTTGTTTTACAATAGAAAAGCGGCGGCGGTGTCGGCAAACCATAATCAGGCACGGCCATGGCATCATAACTCATTTCACTTTCATAAGGCTGAAAAACATTATCCACCGGTTGGCTTTCCGATTGATAATATATTGCCAAATACGTATTACCGTCCACCTGCTGTCTTTGCATCGGCATTCCCCAGTCGGCGTACAAATTTTCTGCATTTTGCCCTATCCATTGTCCTATTTTGTGTTGATATTCGGAATTTTGCACCCCATAACTCATACAGGCGCATAACATAAGAGTGCACCCTACTGATAAAGCTTTGATTTTCATTATATTTTCCTTATGGTTATATCCTGATTTCCGTCGGTCATTCGTTTCAATCGTGCCAAATCGGCAGAACTGACGGTTACCTTATAAATATTCTGATTTTCATCGCTTTCAACTGCGTTTACCGCACAATTTTGATATAACCACGCAGGTATTTTTCCTTCAGTAATCGGCAAAGATATTGCATACACTTGATGCGCACTTAACAATTTTTGTTCAATGCTTTTAAGAAGTTCATCTTTACCCTGCCCTGTTAAAGCTGAAATCAAAACCTTTGACCCTTCCGCCGCCGTCTTATTTTGCCAATAAATCCTATCTTCTGCCGAAAGCAAATCAGCTTTATTTAAAACCTCAAGATATTTTTCGCTGTATTTTATATCTTTTAATCCGAGGCTTTCCAAAACCTGCAAAACATCGGCTTTTTGTGCACCGGTGTCCGGATTGGCAACATCTCGCACATGCAAAATTACATCCGCACTTAAAACTTCTTCCAATGTGGCACGAAAAGCCATAATCAATTCATGAGGCAAATCGGAAATAAAACCGACCGTATCTGACAATATAATATCCGTGCCGCTCGGCAAAGTTATTTTACGCATGGTCGGATCAAGTGTGGCAAACAACATATCGGCAGCCATCACATTGCTTTTGGATAAATAATTAAACAAGGTAGATTTACCTGCATTGGTATAACCGACAAGCGCAACCACCGGATACGGCACTTTGCGTCTTGCCCCGCGCTGGATATCGCGCGTTTTTTTAACTTTTTCCAAATCTTTTTTAATTCGGGTAATTTTATCATCAATAATACGCCTATCCAACTCAATTTGCGTTTCGCCCGGCCCGCCCAAAAAGCCGGCGCCGCCGCGCTGGCGTTCCAAGTGTGTCCAACTGCGCACCAAACGCGAACGCTGATAGGTTAAATGCGCCAACTCCACCTGTAATGAACCTTCTTTAGTTTTGGCCCGTTCGCCGAAAATTTCCAAAATCAG
>JAFVBT010000042.1 GCA_017479785.1 Alphaproteobacteria bacterium | reverse complement strand
TTCCTCATAAGCCGTGCCGGTTGCCTTTGCTGTCCGTTTCTTGTAGCACTTTGTACACGTCGTTAAAATCCCCCTTCGTATTTACCTCGCTATCCGAGTTTTTGAGATTCAGTGTCGGTTGTATTTTTCTGCGTCATCCTTGCCCCGAAGGGGCGAGGATCTCTACCGTCGCTGTGCACCAGAGTTAATTAATAATGATGCAATATTACATACGGTGCCGGTTGATGGAGATTCTCCCCCTCGCTTCGCTCGGTGAAGAATGACAGTAACACTTTTCACCGGTGCCTGTTTTGGGAGATTGCCGCGTCGCCTATAGGCTCTTTGCAATGACAAGAAAAATCAAATTTTGAATGGTGGAAAATAAAGCATTTAAAAAACAAGCGCCCTGTCTTTCCGGTTAAGGAAAAACAGGGAGCCTATTTTTTTTAATAGTTGTCAACATCGCTCATCAACACTTTGCAACCCCTCTTTTGCTTATTGCCACAACGGCTGCCCAATATATTATTGGAAAGCCTATCATTGTTGTGGCCTGACCGGTAACTATAAAGTTTCCGGCCACAATGATGCACAACCAGATGGCTGCAAAAGCAGCGCACTTCCGTGTGCATCGCAGTATTCCCTTTGTCCAATTGAAGAAGACAAAGGTGTTCATTACTGCGCCACATGCCGTAACGCAGATATCACTGAACCCGAGGTCAGCGAAAATTAGTGCCGCAAAAATTGATGGCACAATAGCCCCGAAAATGAGGCTGAGAATAATTTTTTTCATAACTTATTATTTTTAATGTTAATAAAATCAAAAACAAGACAGTTTATGCGTTCATTATCGACCGAGGCTGACAACTATTAAGTCTTTATCTAAATCCTTAAAACATAATCTGTATTTTATATCAATTTCATTGTAACTGTATTCTCTCTTTTTGTCAACAAAAAACGCCTCGGTTTCAAACCGAAGCGTTTTAATGTTTTATCCGACGGATTATTTTTCTTTTTTAAGAAGATCGGTGTTAACCGTATCACCCATTTGAATGCCGAGTTCTGCCGATTGACCGCCGTTGATTTCAAGCACCATTTGCGGGCGTTGCGGCGGATAAATCGGAGTGGTATCATTCGGTTGAGCATTTTCGTGAATATGAAAAATTTTGCCGTTTTCATCCGCAAAAATCATATCCAGCGGAATAAGAGTATCTTTCATCCATAATGCAATATCCACATCTTGCGGCACAAGAGCAATATCAAACAGCATACCGGAATCTTTATTCAAAGATGTTCTGCCCATAAGGCCGTTATACATTTTTTCCTTGGTGTCGGCAATTTCAACCTTATATTCGGCACGAACATTACCATCCGGTGCAACTATGGAAATTTTTTGCAATCCGTTTTGTTCGGCATCTTCTTTAGAACAAGCCGAAAGTATGACAAACACGGATAAAACGAGAAATCTGAAAAACTTTAACATTGTTTTCTCCCTTGTTATTGTCTGAGCAAATTATAGGTAATATTTTTTTATAAAGCAAATTAATTTTTAAATGTTGTGAGAAAAATGGAATTGTGCTTGTCAGAATGTCTGATGTCTGCTAAATTCGGCAAAGATTAAAAGATTTTATTTGTGTAAATGGCAATAATGGCTGATGATTTTGAAAAATTGTCCCTCGGCGGAAATGTGTGGCATACGGCAAATGTTGATGATGGGTTGTGTGCACGCATAGCTTCGGTGAGCGAAGTGCCATTGCAAATTGCCCGAATAATGTGTTTGCGCGGGATAACGCCGGAAGATGCCACAGATTTCTTGCAACCGAAAATTCAGAAACTTATGCCGGACCCCTATGTTTTAAAAGATATGCAAAAAGCGACCGAACGGGTGACCGAAGCGATAGAAAATTCGGAAAAAATTGCCATTATCGGTGATTATGATGTGGACGGCGCGACTTCCACATCAGAATTGACACGGTTTTTCAGACATAACGGGGTTGAACCGTTTATTCATATTCCAAGCCGCGAAGAAGGATACGGACCGAGCGATTTGGCTTTTGCCGAATTTAAGGCAAAAGGGGTAAAGTTGGTGATTACCATAGATTGCGGTACAACGGCATTTGATGTGCTAAACAGGGCAGCCGGTGACGGGTTTGATGTTATTGTGATAGATCATCATGAAGCAGAGGTAATTTTACCGCAGGTTTATGCGGTGGTTAATCCGAAACGGGTGGATGATGATAATCCGTATAAATATTTGCAATATATGTCGGCTGTCGGTGTCGGTTTTATGTTTTTGGTGGCGGTTAATCGGCTGTTGCGCCAACATGGTTTTTATCAAAACAAAACTGAACCCGATTTGAAAAAATTGCTTGATCTGGTGGCACTGGGCACCGTGTGTGATGTGGTGCCGTTACGCGGTTTAAACAGAGCCTATGTTAAACAAGGTTTGAAAGTTATGGCGGCTCAGGAAAATATCGGTTTGAAAAATCTGATGGCCGTGTTGGAAATGAAAGAAGCACCGGCGGCCTATCATTTGGGTTTTGTTCTGGGGCCACGTATTAATGCCTGCGGACGCGTAGGGGATGCAACTTTGGGAAGTAAACTGTTGTGTTCCGAAAATGATGTTGAAGCACGAATGCTGGCGGAAAAATTCAATCAGTTCAATATTGAACGTAAAGAAATTGAAAATTATGTGCTATTGCAGGCTATAGAACAGGCGGAAAGCAAAGTATCTGCGTATCCGATGATTTTTGCCTACGGAAAAGATTGGCATCAGGGAGTTATCGGAATTGTGGCCGGTAAACTGCGTGAGCGATATAATGTGCCGGCATTTGTGATGTCAATTGAGGCAGATGAAGTTAAAGGTTCGGCGCGCTCGGTTGACGGGGTAGATTTGGGCGCACTGATTATATCCGCCAAAGAAAAAGGCTTAATTACCGGTGGCGGTGGGCATATTATGGCTGCCGGATTTTCGCTTTCCGAAGAACAAATACCGGCATTTGAAAAATTTGTCGGTGAATATGTGCAGAGTAAACTCGGGAATGAAAAAATTGCGCCGATTCTGAATATTGACTGCGCAATGCATTTAAGCGGTGTTACTGAAGAATTTGCCGAAAATCTGAGCAGGCTTGAGCCGTATGGTACAGACAATCCGGAGCCGTTGATTATGCTGTCCAACGTGCTTATAGGCCGACCGCAAACGGTTGGTAACGGGCATGTACGCTGTTTCTTAACCACGACTATGGGCGGAAGCTTGCCGGCAATTGCTTTTCGTTGTGCAGATAACGAAATAGGGCACGCACTTCTGGAACAAAGAGGTGAAATGTATAATGTTGTCGGCACAGTGAAAATTGATTGTTGGCAAAACCGTAAGAAAGTACAGTTTATCATTCAAGACATGATGAGGGTGTAAATGAAAAAAGAAGTGCAGAAAAAAAATAAATTGAGTTCCAGAATCAAAAACTATTTTTTGACGGGGGTTATTGTGGCCGCGCCGGTGACCATAACCGCATATATGTCATATCATCTGGTGTTATGGATTAATGAGGTGACCAGTAAATTGATTCCGCAACACTGGAAAATCGGTGATTTTGTATTGTATGCCGTACCCGGACTGGGTTTGATTCTGCTGTTATCCGTTTTGCTGATTATCGGTATGTTGACAACCGGTTATGTCGGCAGGTTTTTTGTGAACCTATGGGAGCGTATTATCAGAAAAATGCCTGTTGTCTCAAGTATTTATTCTCTTGTTAAACAAATTTTTGAAACTTTTCTGTCGCAAAAATCACGCTCGTTCAGCGAAGTTGTTTTGGTTGAATATCCGCGCAAAGGATTGTGGACAATCGCCTTTGTCAGCAAAGAGCAAACCGGCGGTGAAGTTGATGAAAAAACAAAGCAAAATAATTTAAGTATATATGTGCCGACCACACCAAATCCGACATCGGGTTTTTTGATTTTTGTGCCGCAAAAGGATGTTATTAAATTGGATATGAGTGTTGAAGAAGGCATTAAATATGTGATATCGTGCGGTATCGTTACACCGGAAATTAATGCGAAAACTATCAAGAAAAAGGACTGAACATGAAACTGAACTTAAAAATTTTGGCCGCTGCGGCTGCCGTTTTCATTATGCAATCATATTCGGCTGAAGCGGGTATATGGTCAGAATGGGTTGATTTTGTGGTTGAAGATATCAAAGATATTCGTTGCCACCATCGTTATGATGTATATGTGCCTTTTTATGCTTGGCATAACCGGTTAACTTATGATCGCAAGCATATTAAAAAGTATAATGAAAATCCGTGGGGTGCCGGTTTCGGTATTTCGCATTATAATTCTGAAAATACATGGTCAGGATTGTATTTTATGGCTTTTGATGATTCCAATAATTATTTGGAAACGTATTTCGGTTATGCCAGACAGTGGAACTGGACGGCCGGCGAGCACAATGAATGGCGCGCCGGTATCGGTTATACGCTTGGTCTGACTCAACGTCATGAATATGCCTACATTCCGGTGCCGTTGCCGTTGCCGCTTATCGGTGTCGGAGATCGTCGGTTTAATATTCAGGCGGCTTATGTTCCGGGTGTAAAAAATGACGGTAATGTGCTGTTTGCATTTGCCCGTTATGAATTTTAAGGCGGGAGAAAAAAATGGAACAAAAGGTTATTAATGTCGGCAAGGTTTCTTTAGGCAACAGACTGCCTTTGGCGTTGATTGCCGGTCCGTGTCAAATTGAAAGCCGCGAACACGCGATTTTTATTGCCGGTCAAATGGTAGAAATTACGCAAAAACTCGGGATTCCGTACATTTTTAAAGCATCTTTTGATAAGGCTAACCGCACTTCCATCAACAGTGCACGCGGTGTCGGTTTGGAAGAAGGAATGCGCACGTTTGAACAAATTCGCAAGTTATATCCGGATTTGCCGATTGTAACCGATGTTCATGAATGTGCACAATGTGCTGTGGCAGCGCAATATGTGGATATGCTGCAAATACCGGCATTTTTATGCAGACAAACGGATTTAGTTGTGGCTGCGGCGAAAACCGGTAAAGTTGTAAACATTAAAAAAGGGCAATTTTTGGCACCGTGGGATGTTAAAATTTTTGTTAAAAAAGTTGAGGATTCCGGTAATAATAATGTTTGTATTACCGAGCGCGGCACAAGTTTCGGTTATAACACGTTGGTTACGGATATGCGGGCGTTTCCGCAAATGGCAAAAGATACCGGATGTCCGGTGATATTTGATGCCACGCACTCTGTCCAACAGCCGGGCGGAATGGGGACTACAACCGGCGGACAACGTGAATTTGCACCGGTATTGGCACGTGCGGCAGTGGCTGTCGGTGTGGCCGCCGTATTTATAGAAACTCACGAAAATCCGGATAAGGCATTGTCGGACGGCCCGAATTCCATTGCTTTGGCTGATATGGAGAGAGTTGTCTCCGAGCTGATGGCATTTGACAAGATTAATAAAAGTTTAATTAAAATATGATATAAGGGCTTTATTAGTCGGGAAAAAATATGCAATTCAGTGCGCAAGGATATATTGTAAAAATCAGAAATCACGGTGAAAAATCGGCGATTGTAACGTTGGTGTGTCCGCAATACGGAAAAATTGTCGGTTATGTGCAGGGTGCATTGAGTAAACGCAATTTGGGAATATATCAACTTGGCAATTTTATTTCGTTTAACGCATATGCGCGTGTTGAAGAAAATATGCTCAGTTTTAAGGGTGTGGAACTTGTCCGTTCACATACGGCAGATTTTCTGCTTAATAACGATAAGATAAACGCGTTGGCTTCTTTGTGTCGCCTGATTGATGAATGCGTTGCCGAAAATGATGATTTAGGGCGTCTGTATGGTGCCGTTGATGATTTTTTTGCGAACATTCATAAAGAAAATTGGCTTGTATATTATTCGTTTTTTGAATATTATCTGTTAGATTTTTTGGGCATCGGTTTGGATACGGGTAAATGTGCCGTTACGGGTAAAAAAATAGATTTACGCTATATTTCGCCGAAAACCGGTCGTGCCGTGTGCGCGGAAGTGGGAGAACCTTATAAAGATAAGTTATATGCCTATCCGTATTATATTATTGAAAAAAATTATGCGCCGCAAAATAATGAAATTGTTAATGTTTTGACAATGACAGGTAATTTTCTCAATAAAAATTTTTTGGCGCAACATAATTTGCATTTGCCGGAAAAACGAGCAGATTTACTCAATATTGCTCAAGCATACAAAATAAAATTATAGGTGAGATGAATGGTTGAAGAAAGTCAAAAAATAAAAGATGTGCAACTTGGAGAAGAACTGAGTAAACGGTATCTTTCGTATGCCATGTCAACCATTGTATCTCGTTCGTTACCGGATGTTCGTGACGGCTTGAAACCGGTGCATCGTCGGTTAATGTATGCAATGCGACAGCTCCATCTGGACCCGAAAAACGGTTTTAAAAAATGTGCCCGTGTTGTCGGTGATGTAATCGGTAAATATCATCCGCACGGTGATAGTGCCGTATATGGGGCCATGGTGCGCTTGGCTCAAGATTTTTCGGTGCGTTATCCGCTTGTTGACGGGCAAGGAAACTTCGGAAATATTGATGGTGACGGTGCGGCTGCCATGCGTTATACGGAGGCTCGGCTGACGGAATTTGCAATGGATTTGATGTCCGGTTTGAACGATGATGCCGTTGATTTTATGGATACGTATGATGGTGAGGACAGCGAACCGGTTGTGATGCCGGCAATGGTGCCGAATCTTTTGTGTAACGGTTCAATGGGAATTGCCGTCGGTATGGCAACCAATATTCCGCCGCACAATTTGAGTGAATTAAGTGATGCACTGTTGTTTATGATTGAACATCCGGAATGTGATGAAGAAGCGGTAGTTCGCCGTGTTAAAGGACCGGATTTCCCGACCGGCGGTGTGATTGTTGATTCGTTTGAAACAATTTTGAATAATTATAAGCAAGGGAAGGGAAATTTTCGCATTCGCGCCAAGTGGATGACCGAGGATTTGGGGCACGGACAATATCAGATTGTGGTGACCGAAATTCCGTATCAGGTGATTAAGTCTAAGCTGATTGAAAAAATTGCCGAATTACTTTTGAATAAAAAGTTGCCGCTGTTGGCAGACATCAGAGATGAATCGGCACAAGATGTACGGATTGTCCTGGAGCCGAAAAATCGGACGGTTGATGCGGCTTTATTGATGGAACAATTATATCGGCAGACCGATATGGAAGCTAAATTCAATATGAATATGAACGTGCTAGATTCGGACGGTGTGCCGCGGGTTATGAGTCTTAAAGAAGTTTTGCACGAGTATCTTGTACATCGCAATGCCGTATTTTTACGTAAAGTAAAGTTCCGTTTGGGAAAAATTAATGCTCGTCTGGAAATTTTGGAAGGGTATCTGGCGGCATATCTTAATCTGGACGAGGTTATCCGAATTATTCGTGAAGAAGATGAGCCGAAAACTCATTTAATGCAAACTTTTAAGCTGACGGACAATCAGGCCGAAGCAATTTTGAATATGAAATTGCGGAATTTACGTAAGCTGGATGAAGAGCAAATTAATGCCGAGCACACTGATTTATTGAACGAAAAGGCGGAACTGGAAATTTTAGCGACCGATGAAAATAAACGATGGGCAGCTATATCCGAAGAAATAAAGAAAACAAAAGAAAAATACGGCAAAAAGACGGCGTTGGGACGTCGGCGTACGGAATTTGCCGAAGCACCTGCCGATATTGATATGCCGATTGAAGCGATGATTGAAAAAGAGCCGATTACGGTTATCTTGTCGCAAAAAGGTTGGATACGCTGTATGAAGGGGTATGTTGACTTAAACGAGCCGTTCAAATTTAAGGATGATGACGCGTTATTGTTTGCCATTCATGCGCAAACAACCGATAAAATCGTTATGTTGGATAACAAAGGCAAGTTTTTTAGTATTGCCGCCAATGATATTCCGAGCGGACTCGGTTTCGGACAGCCGGTACGTTTGATGATAGATTTGGCAAATAACGACGAAGTTGTGGCGATGTTTGTATATCAGCCGGAACAAAGTTATTTGATTGCCTCGGATACGGGATACGGCTTTATTGTGGATCAAAATCATATTTTGGCACAAACGCGCAACGGACGCAAAATTATGAATGTTGCCGTTAATGAAAATGTAAAATTCTGTTTGCCGATGACGGGAGATTATGTGGCAACAGTCGGAGAGAATCGTAAATTATTGGTATTTAAGGCGGAAGAAATTCCGACAATGGCACGCGGTCACGGCGTTTTACTGCAACGCTATAAGGACGGCAATATTGCAGATATTCAAATATTTAAAGGAGAAGAGGGCTTCAGTTATAATCGTGCCGGCGGTGTGAGCGTTGAAAAAGAGCTTCTGACATGGCTTGGGCACAGGGCTCAGGTTGGTAAATTGGTGCCGTTCGGATTTCCGAAAACGAATAAGTTCATGAAGTAAAAAACTTTTGAGGTAATGTCGGAGATAACCGTGCGTTCGGCAGTTTTAACGTAGCAGAAACATTCAATATCCGTCAGATAATGATAGGGTAAAGATATATATTTTTTGTGCTGTAAAT
>JAFVBT010000041.1 GCA_017479785.1 Alphaproteobacteria bacterium | reverse complement strand
TTGTTTTTGCTTAGCAGCTACCAATGACGTGCTCTAAAACTAAAGCTACAACGGCATAATCTATACTCGGACTCCTTTATGGTAATGACGGGGTCCGACCCCGCCTCGTCGTCTGCGGCGCGCTGCGGGAATTTCATTTCCCTTGCTTGCCGGACGCCTTCGGGCTTTGCAGACAAAAACAACAATACTTTGTTGTTTTTGCTTAGCAGCTACCAATGACGTGCTCTAAAACTAAAGCTACAACAGCAACGTTTCTTGCAACAATTACAAAATACATAGAACTTTTTAAAAATCAATCTATTTTTTTTATTTTATGCAAAATTTATGTAAAATATTTACTATTTGCGGTTTATTATGCTTGTAATCAGGTGAAATTTTTAATTCGGAGATGCTCCATGGCGGCAAAAAGCATGAAACAATCAAAAAAAGATGTGATGAATAATTTTATATCTTCGCAAAATGACGAGGAAAACGAAGGTTGGTTTGCAAACGGTTTACACCGGTTCATTATTGTTTTCAGTGTAATGTGGTTTGCCATTGTTGCTGTTTATATTACCAGTTTTTTCGGTTGGAGCAATCTCTTTTCCATGTTGCCGAACGAGTTTAGCGGTTTTATGGCCGGAATTACCTTGCCGCTTGCAATTGTTTGGGTGATTATGGCCTATATTGACCGCGGCGCTAATTTTAAAAACGAAACACAAATGCTCCGCAACTCACTTAATCAGGTTATTTTCCCCGATTCAAACGGCAGCGAAGCCACTAAAATGATTGCTGATGCCATAAAATCTCAGGTTGCCGATCTCAAAGACGTTACTCGCGATGTTTGCGCGCAAAGCGATGTTATTAAACGCGATTTAACCGAACGTGTACAAGAACTTCAACAGTTGGCAGCCGCTTTGGATAAATATTCTTCACAGACAATGTCCGAACTCAATGCAGAGATTAAAAAACTGATTGATAATTTCAGCTTTGTAACAGAAAAAGCAACTTCTGCCACCGCTGATTTTCGTGTCAACACCATGCAAATGAAAGACGACAGCGAAAAATTGGTTAACCTGTTAACACCGATGGTTAATCAAATGGTCACGGCTGCCGAGCGCGTGAAAGAAGTTGTTGATGTCAATAACGAAAACATTGCACACGCGCAAGATCAGCTTAATCAATATTCGGAAAGCAGCAAATTGGCTATCGGGCGCATTATAGAGACATGGGCGGAAAAAGGCGAAAATTTGCAAAAGGCTTTTCTGCGTACATCTGAAAACTGCGAAGAGTTGTTCCGCCGGTTAGATTCCGGAATTTCACACATTGAAAGCAGCATTACCGAACAAAAACAAGTTGTGGAAACGCAATCGGCACTTATTGATAAAAACTCGGCTTATCTTGATAACAAACTCGGTGAATACGGGAAATTAATCAGTTTGGAAGTTGAAGCAATGGTTGCACGTTCCGGAACGCTGGAAGCCAATATTCAATCGCAAATCAAAAATATGCGCGAAGCAACGGCACAAGTTACCGAAGCTTTTTCCGTTTTGGGTAACGATATTTCCGGTAAACGCAAATTACTTGAAACCGAAAGTCTGCAAATGGTAAACAACATCAATATGACCGTCAGCAATTTGGGTGAAGAAATGAAACATTTGCGCGAATTTTATGAAAAAACGCAAAATCAAAACTCTCAATTCTCCCGTATATTTGCCGAGGTCGGGCAGAATTTAAAGCAAATTGAAGACGGCTTGCAGCACAATATCAACTCTTTACACGAAAAAACAACCGGTATTTTGGATAATTTCAACAGTGTCAACACCTCGTTTGCCGGCAATATTGCCAAGCTGACGCAAAGTTCGGATAATTTGGCTGCCCAAAGCAAAGCTAATGCCGAAATATTGCTAACGCAAGACGGTTATATGAATAAAGCTTTGGCCGGATTGGAAGGTATTGCCGGCAAAATAGCCGCACTGAACAAAACTTTATCTTCTGCCGGCAAAGAAATGGGGGTTGTTCTCAATTCTTACGAAGGCAAAATATCGGGCTTCAATGACGAAGTTAACAAGCAGCTTGCCGTTATGCAGGATCAATATACCAAAACGCAGAAACAAATGCTTGACTACAGTCAAAAGTTTAAAGAAGTCAATATGGATAAATTTATGAAAACTTCCGCAGAAATTATACAGGAATTGGAAACTCTTGCCATTGACATTAATTCAATTTTCAATAAGTCAGGCAAAGAAGATGAACTTTGGAAAAAATATTATGACGGCGATCATGCGGTATTTACACGGTTTTTAGCTAAGAATATGTCAAAAAAAGAAATTCTGGCCCTGCGTGAAGATTATGAGAAAAAAACCGATTTTCGCCTGATTGTTGACAAGTATTTGGAAGACTTTAACAGTTTAATTGCCGTTGCGCGGGAAAATGAACGTTCCAGCACACTGCTTGCCCTGATTTCCGGCTCCGACATCGGTAAGGTTTATTATATTCTGGCGCGCGCATTGGGTAAAGTGAATTAATGCAGATTTCAGATTTTGACAGCAACGTTTTTATGGCGCCGATGGCCGGCATTACGGATAAACCGTTTCGTACAATATTGGCCGAATGCGGCGGCGGAAACCTGATATCGGAAATGGTTGCGGTTAATGCCATTCAGCGCAAAAATCCGAAAAGTTATCAAATTGCCGATGTAAAAGATGAGCCCTATCCGGTTACGGTGCAAATGGTCGGAAACAATCCGGAATTGTTTGCCGATGCGGCTCAACTGGTTACGGAACTCGGTGCACATTCAATTGATATAAATATGGGCTGTCCGGTTAAAAAAATCGTCAATAATAATTCCGGCTCGGCATTGATGAAAGATTTAAATCTGGCATCGCAAATTATTAAAGCAACAGTCAAAGCAACATCGCTTAAAGTCAGTGTTAAGTTTCGCAAAGGTTGGGATGAAACACACAGTAATGCCATAGATTTTGCCAAAATGTGCGAAGATGCCGGTGCTTCATACATCACGGTGCACGGGCGCACAAGGGCACAGGGATACAGCGGTGTTGCCGACTGGAATATTATTGCAGCGGTTAAACAGGCCGTTTCAATTCCGGTAATAGGAAATGGTGATATTACCTCACCGGAAGATGCTAAGCAGAAAATGGAAACAAGCGGTGTTGACGGTGTGATGATCGGAAGGGCTGTTCTCGGAAATCCGTGGCTTTTAGACCGTACCGACCGCTATTTGCGCGGTCTGCAGGCCAAAACAATACCAACAACGACGGATATCCGTAAAATGTTGTTGAAACATTTGCATTTATTGATAAATTATTATGGAGAACGCGGCGGTATTGCCATTTCGCGAAAGTTTATCAGTTGGTATGTACACGGATTATATGAAGCGAAAAAATTTAGGGAACAATACACTAAAATAGGCGAATTGGCTGCGGCGGAAAATTTAATAAACGAATATTTTGAAAAGGTGCAGGAATGAAAATTGTTGTCGGCGGCGCATCAAATGTCGGGAAAAGTATTGTCGGTTATTTAAGTATGGGAAACAACGATATTGTTGTTGTGGACGAAGATGCCGCCAGACTTGATGAAATTGCCAAAGAATACGACATTCAGCCGGTATTGGGTTCCATATCGCATCCGGATATTCAGGAGAACATCGGTATGCACCACATGGATATGCTGATTGCCGTTACCGAAAACGATGAAATTAATATGGTTGCTTGCCAAGTGGCATATACTTTGTTTAATGTGCCGCTCAAAATTGCCCGTGTTGATTCCGAATATTTTTTAAATCCTTTGTGGAACACCCTGTATAATGAAAAAAGTTTGCCGATAGACTTAGTGATTACGCCTGATGTTGAAATCGGCAAATTTATGGAAAATTTATTGAAATTTCCGGGAACAACCGCCGTCTATCCGTTTTTAAACGGCGCGGTTAATATTTTTGCTTTCCGTCACTTAGATACGGATATACCTTTTATGAAATTTTCACTTAAGCACATTAATCAAAAGTTATCCGAACTTGACGCTGATATTGTATTGATTATTCGCGGCGGACGCAGAATTATCCCAAAACAAGAAGAAGATATTTATTTACAGCGCAACGATATGATTTATGTTTGTTGCAAAACAGAAATGAACCTTGATGTATTACGGCTTTTCGGTGTTGACCACAATCCGTATGAAAAAATAGTGATTTTCGGTGCAAACCCGGCCTCATATTACTTGGCTTCGCAGATAGAACAAAACGACAGTGCCGATAGTTGTCGCATTATTGAACAAGATGCGCAAACCGCGGCCAAAATGGCTGAAAAACTTCGCACAACGGCTGTAATTTCCGGTGATATTATGAGCGATGTCATTTTACAAGATGCGGGATTTGCCACCGCAGATGCCAGTATTGCCGTCACCGAAAAAGATAAAGATAATTTACTGATTTCTCTTTTAGCTTCCAAAAACAAAGACACTCAAGCCTTTTCTCTGGTAAATTCCAAAGATTATAATATTATGGCGCTTAATATCAAAAACAACGTCATCATTGACCGAGCGGTTATAACGGTTTCCGCACTGTTACGCCACTTGCGCAAAGCCCGAATTTATGAAGCTTATTCTTTAGGTATTGATACCGGTGAAATCTGGGAAATAAATTTAAATGATGACAGTGTTAATATCGGTCACAAAGTTAAAGATTTAAATATTCCGAAAGACAGTTCGGTTATGGTGGTATGCGGTAATGATAA
The DNA here is from genome assembly GCA_017479785.1 of Alphaproteobacteria bacterium. GTDB lineage: Bacteria > Pseudomonadota > Alphaproteobacteria > RF32 > CAG-239 > RUG410. Next base: position 5,906 of record JAFVBT010000041.1, on the reverse strand, counting down.
ATTAGTGTTTGACGTTGCCTCCTATCAACTGAAGCCGCACGATAAAATCATTGTTTTTGTGGCACCGAATGACATTCGGCGCATTGAAAACATCTTTTATTTATAGGAGAATAAAAATGTTAAAACACATTGGAATTATAGGTGATTCCATTGCTCACGGCTACTTTGATGAAGAAAATTTAGGCTGGGTTGCCAGATTAGGGCAATTACTGCTTGCCGAACATCGTGATTTTTACCTGTTTAATAATATGGCCGAAGAAGGCGACAATATTGCCGATGCAACCAATCGCGCCGCTTGTGAAACAGCTTTGAGGAATTTTGATTTAATTATTGTCAGTGTCGGTATCAATGATTTGCGCCGCCGTAAAAACAGCGATCTGCAACTTGATTTTTCTGAAGGCGCACGCATAATGTATTGGAATAAACTTTTGAATATTTTACAAAAGACAAACGCAAAGATTATTGTAACGGATTTAATTCCGGTTGTAGAGGGAAAATATTCAATAGAAGCAAATCTTGTACGCCGCAACACCGATGTTGAACGTTATAACAAAATTATCAAGAACATTTGCGCCGAACATCAAATTGCTTTCTTTGCACGCTACCAAAACTGGATTAAACGAGATTTAGAAAATCTATACAAAGACGCGACGCACCCGAATACCGAAGGGCACCGGATTATGGCGCAGGAAATCTACGACTTTTTAACTTCCGAACATCTGGTATAATCTTAGAACTTATATCCCAAATTCAGCATATAATAGGTATTATGCTTTGTCTCAACCGGCACATTTGCCGATGCTTGGACGGTAAATCCGTTGTAATTGTATCCGGCCTTTAGGCTCATTAAGCCGAAATTACGATTGAAACGATTACTCTTCACTTTATAAAAACCATCCATACCGGAAACAAATGCTTTATCGGAATACTTATTGCCGAATTCGTGATAATATTTGCCGCCGGCGCCCAAAGATACCGACTGGTTACTGGTTATTTCAAATGCTTTACCGATATCCACACCAACCGATGACAGTGCCGATACAATATTCTTGTTCTTAACTTTCAGACCGCCGGTTTTTTCATGCATACTTTCAGAATACATACCGGTAATAGAAAATCCGACATTCGGTTCAAGCGTAACAATATCAAAATCTGCCGTATATTTGGCAGCAGTGTCCGCCCCGTAATAATATTCTTTGGTATCGGCTTTATAAACATCATCTTCCGTCGGACGACGATAATGACCGCGCCCGAAGCCTGCTTTCGGCTTAATTAAGGCACTTAAATTTTCTTTTTGAAATGTTACCGGTGCCATAATTTCCAAAACATTATTATAGCGTTTCGCGTGGTTATCATATTTTGTATCATCACGAATAACCGATAGTCCGAAACCGGCACGCCAGTTGTTATTTATCCGCGTATCTCTGATACCGTAAGCGGAAATAATCGTATCTTTATAACCGGTTACTCCGCCTTTACCGTCAACATCGTTTTTATAGATTGCTACTTTTGCCATATGGCGATTTTCCTCTCCAGTCTCTTGTAATAAGTCATCATTAATTTCCGAGTTCAATATGCGCTCGGCATCTAAATTTTGTTTGGCAAAATTCGGTATCGTGTCCAATCCGAAATACTCGTTTAAGGCTTCGGCAAAAGAATTTTCTTCAGCGGCCACTTTTAGGTTTTGATATAGTGCATCATTATTTTCATTTTGATAGTTTCTCTCAAGAAATGCTGCCAATGATGCGTTATTCGTTAATTCCGCGAACGGTTTACGCGTCAACACGATATCAGTATTACCGTTTGCATTTTGAGCCGTATTTGCGTCATACATATATGATGCGGATACCACACGAATACCCTCATCCTCACCGACAAATGAATCGGCATTGGTATAAACATCATCAAATCCATCTTGAACGATAGCGGCAGATGCCAAAACCGTACCGCTTAAACTCGGTGCCTGATATGTGCCGTTCGGCCCGACGATATATGCAACTTCCGCATCATCAAAATCAAAAGCCGACACTGTGCTCATTAAGCCGGTGTTTACCATATTGACACGGCGTGATGACAAAGCAAAAAGCGCCGAGCTTGTTGTTGTCTGAGGTACTTCATATTCATCCTGATGCGTTACGTTTTCACCAACCGGATCAACCTTTATGTCTTTTTCAAAATCTTCAGGTACGGGATCCGGTTTTTCATACAAATGGTTAAGATAAATAATGCCTTTCTCGGCACCTGTTTTAATGATTGTCCCGTTGTTCGCAATACTTAATTTTGCATTTGAACTTTCAACATCGGCATAAATTCCATAAGAATTTGAATTTATAGTACCGTTATTTTCTACCCTTGTCTGACCGGATGAGCCGGCATACACGTAAATACCTGTATCGGAAGCATAAATCTGACTGTTGTTAACGATGGTTGCACCGGTTCCTTCGGCACGAATACCGTATGTCGGTCTGTGGTCTGCAGAACCGATTTGACCGGAGTTTGTTATCGTGGCATTGGCTTCCGGTGCATAAATACCCACCCTGGAAGCATAGATTGTATTAGTGCTGGTTATATCCGCACCTTGTTTATCAGCACGAATACCGTAAATCGGCCGACTGTTTTCAGCGCCGATGGCTCCGGAGTTTGTTATTGTTGCATTGGCTTCCAGTGCATACATACCCGTATTGGAAGCGTAAATTGTGCTGTTGTTGGTAATATCCGCATTTTGCTTATCGGCATACATTCCGTATACCGGTCTGTAATTTGCCGAGCCGATAAAACCGGAATTTACCATAGTAGAATTTTGTTCTTCGGCATACATACCTGTGTTGGAAGCATAAATTGTGCCGGTATTGCTCAAATTTGCACCTTGTTTTTCGGCATAAATACCATAAACAGGACCGGCTGTTTCCGAACCGATAATACCGGCATTGTTTACACCTGTATTTTCTCCTGTGGTATAAATACCCGTATTGGTCGCATAAATTCTGCCATCTGCCGTATTCGTTACGTTTGTCTTTTCTCCCTCTGTATAAATACCTGTTGACGGTCCGTCTTCCGGCTCTCCTATATCGCCGACATTGTTTATCGTTGTTTCTGCACCGGTTGTATAAATACCATATTGTAATGCACCGAGAATCTGACCATATTCGCTGTCATTTCCTCTTAAATTCTCTATTCTGGTTTTATCGCCGGAAGCTTCAATACCTTTGGTATAAACACCGGAAATTTTATTATCGTTTATAATAACGGCTTCGTCGCCCATTGTTTTGATTGCCGTGCTGTTATTACCGTAAATATCAATCGTGCCGTAATTACTTGTAATGGCCGAATCACCTTTTGAAAATAAGCCATAGGTATTGCCCAACACGTTACTCTGCCCACCTATGTTTATTGTGCCGGTTTTACTGTTTGTAATACTGGAAGAACCGGCGTCTGTTGTATATATAGCCACACTGTTGGAAGCATTAATCTTAATCTCTTTGTTATTCGTTAATAAACTTTTACCGTTGGCATACATACCCATTGAATATTCATGCTGAGTCGTAATTATGCCGTCATTAATAACGGCAGCGTTTTGAGTTGATTCACTGGCCATTGCGGCAGACATATAAAAATTGGTTTCAATCAATCCCAAATTTTGTAAGTAAGCGGCAGAAATCGTGCTGCTGTCCGCATACATACCGATACCGTTGCCTTCGGTTCCAAATTGGTTTTGTTCCAATTTAATGGTACCATCGTTAATGGCATAGCCACGCATTGTTTCCACCGACATAACAGAAGTATATGACGAACCGTTCATCGTTATTGTTTTTCCTTGATTGTTATATAAAGCTTCCGTTGTTGATGAAGAACTTTCGCCCAAACTTTTGGTTGTCATAACAGATTTACGTTCCGAACCGCCGGAAGACGGTTTGGTTGAATAGTTTTCAAACGGGTCTTCCGCTGACCCGATTTCCGAAGGATTTCCTGGTTCTGATAAATCATATATTATGGTACCATTATTAACCAAACGACTGTAATATCCGGCAAATACAACGGAATCGGTGGCACTGAAGTGAAGATGGATTTTATTTTCATTGCGAATTTCCTGCGCACCGGAAAAATCATTTCTCATTGCAGCAGATTTTTGCGAATATACATGAATTTCCCCGTAATTATTCAATGTAACCGATGTGGAATTGCCTGCCCCATACATTCCGATATTGTTGGTATACTGCGTGTCCGCATCATTTTGGGCAGCCGAATTGCTCATATCTTTTCCCACTACAATTACAGCACCTTTATTATTATTCAGCGTGCCGCCGTTATAAGAGGCCATACCGTAACTGTTACTGGCTTCTATATATATCGCACCGTTATTGTCTAAAACCTGTTTTGTGCTTGTATATAAACCTGAAACTTTACCCGAACCTTCAGCCGCCAGCATACCGTAATTAACAACCGGATTCTTTGAATTTGTTAAAATCTTTATCGTTCCGTTGTTAATCATGCTAGCACCGTGCAAAGACTGCATGCCGGCTGCAGTATCTACGCCGGTATTGTCATTGGTACCGGCATTGCCTTGGGCACTACTGAAATTATCCGTCAATGTAATATTTATAGTAGCATCTTTTTCGTTAGTTGCCGTGGTATTGGCTTCGGCGCGCATACCGACGGCTCCGCCCGTACCTTTACGCAAAGGAGCATCACTAGCGGCTTCATACCGACCTGTGTAGGTAATATCTATTTGACCTTCGTTAGTTAAAATAACCGATTCCGCACGATTTATATTCTTAGAACCATCCAAAAAATCCATATCCAAAAAGCTGCCCATACCGACAGTCATTAAGTTAATGGTTGAGGAAGTGCTACCGCTGTCACCGGCACTTAATTTTATATATCCGCCCTTGGTGTTGGTTAAAATTATTCTGTTATCCCTGACATCGGAACCCGTATTTAATATCATGGCTTCCATACCGATAAGCCGACCTTTGATGGCGGTTGTTGCAGATGCTGTTGCACTGCCTATCAACTCATCCAAAATACCGACCAACCCGTTTTCATCGGTACCGGAATTTGCTGTTTCGGCAATAGATTTTGTTGCCGTACCTCTAATATCACCATTGTTTATCAGCTTTGAGTTTGTATCCGCATACATGCCGACAACTGTTTGGGTAATGCTGTCACCTTTGAAATTTAAATCTATACCGAGCGTGCTTTCGTTGTCTATTATACCGTATGCATTATTGATAGCCGTAGATCCTTCACTGGCAACCATTGCAACGGTCGCATTAAAAGAATCTGCTTTAATATAACCATTGTTGATAATCTCAGATTCTTTCAATGCCGTCATACCGATTGTTGCCGTGCCGAGTTCTATAACTCCGGTTGCTTTATTGGTATAAGTTCCGCCTTTTTGCGCTAAAAATCCTTGAAATAAATAATCTGTGGTATTCAAAACATCCGTTGTCAGATCAATATTATTTGCCTGTTCTCTCGTAATTTTATTATTTGCAACCGTAACTTTTTTATTGTTAAGTTCCGATGATGATGTTTTGTATAAAGTTTTACCTTCCGTGGCCGCAATTGCACCTAAGCTATGATAGTCTTCCTGATGTTTGTCATCATCGTCCGATCCGTGATGCTTACTTTTTCCACCGCTGTTGTGGCTTAAAATAAGTGCGGTAATGCCGCCGATAAGAGCCACACCGCCTAAAATCCACCAAACTCTCGGCGAAATACTGTATGATTCACGCCCGATTTCACTATATGCCTCACGCGGCGCCGCCGTTACCGGAACGGCACGGGAAGATTCAACAAATCTTTGATAATCCGGAATATTTTGCGTGCACGGATGGCGCGGATTTGCTCCCGCTGCCCGAAAAGAATTATAAGTATAAGAATCGTGATTTTTTGCAGCAATACAT
>JAFVBT010000040.1 GCA_017479785.1 Alphaproteobacteria bacterium | reverse complement strand
TTTGTTAAAAACAGCAAACTGAACGTGGAACTCAGGCCGGGAGACAGATTTGTGTACAATGTTTACACTCTTTTTCCAAATGAAATTCTGGCTATAAAGAAGTTGTGACACATGTAAAAAAAGAAGACTTTGCCCTTGAAACGGCAGAGTCTTTTTTTGTGACATTTTTATATGTTTCTGTTTGACTTTGACAGGGCTGAATGATATATTAAAAGTCTATTTTCTATTATTAATTCTAAATCCTATATTACTATGATTACAAGATTTAAGATTTCAAACATTGCTGAGTTAAAGGTAGGCATGTTTGATTTGGGGAACGGTCTGTTTTCTGACTGTGCGCCAAAGAAGGGAGAAGTACGTTCTGTTGTGGCAGCTGTTCTGCCGCATGAAGGTCGTGCTATCGGATTCTGTCCGGAACAAAGCGTGTTACCGTGGTGCTATACGGCGCTCGGAGTGGTTACAATGCCGATAACATCCGGCAAAGAGGCGACGGCTTGTATTACTAAAATGGCTGCCGTAAGGCAGGTTACAATGCCGGCGTTAGAGTTTTGCCTGAATTATCAAGGTGTAGGTGTTACCAGAGGTGAAGCATTTTTGCCGACGCGTACGGAGTTGCAACAGGCATATTTAAATGAGAATGCCATCTATAAGAGTATAAGGCTTCTCGGAGAGCGTTGGCTTGAAAACACCTTATTCAGTTCCTCCATAGACAATGATTATTGTGTGTGGGTGCAAGGATTTAAAAATCAGTACTCACAGCGCGCTTATCAGTGTCGGGCATTTGGAGTGTGCCCCGCAGTTGAGATAAAGCTTGCTTAAACTTAAAATGCCTCGGTTGATAAAGCCGAGGCATTTGCTTTTTGAGTCGGTTGACAAGGATAAATATTTTAACCATAATATAAATCAGAGGATGCAGAAAATGATTAAAACAAATGCCATAAGAATAATAGAAACGGCGAAAGTTGCCTATAAGGCTTATGAATTCAAATTGGCGGAGGCGGTGGATGCCGTAACACTGGCCGGTTATATGCAAAAGCCGGCAGAGCAGGTTTTTAAAACGTTGGTAACGGAAGCACCGGATGCGCAACACGGGTTTAATCATTTTGTGTTTGTAATTCCTGCCGATAAAGAATTGAGCGTGAAAAAAGCAGCACATGCTGCAGGTGTGAAAGATTTATCTATGTTGCCTTTGAAAAAACTTTTGCCCCTGACGGGATATGTGCACGGCGGCTGTTCGCCGGTCGGCATGAAGAAAAAATTTCCGGTTTATATAGACGAGACGGCAATTTTATATGACACATTCTGTGTCAGCGGCGGCAGAATAGGACTGACATTGGAATTAAATGCCGAAGCATTGGCACAAGCCATCGGTGCCGAATTTGCCGATTTGACGTTGGATTAATGTTATTTCCAAAATTCTTTACAAAACTCTTGACTTTTTGGCTATTTGTGCTATCCTAACATACGAAATGTGTAACTATTAATTTTTTTATAATTATGAAGAATCTAGGAAATCTGCTTCGTGCAGAAGGTCGCGGATTTTTTATTTCCGCGCAAAGTGGTCATCTGGAGGCATATAAGCTGACGGAAAAGCAGGCAATTGAGTTTTGTTCAAAAGCCCCGCAAACCGAAAACATGAAAAAATTTGAGAGCGATGAATTCTATGACGGCTTTGTTGCTTTGAAGTTGAATGACGGTTGGTGGGTAGGCAAGATTGATGGTGAGATTGTCTGGCTCAATCCGGACGTTTACGAAATGCGTCCGTTGACCAACACACCTGTCGGCGGTTCGACAAAGCGCGTAATCTACAGCGATTATGCACCGGGAAAAGCGGCTCTTGAAAAGGGGTGCTTGTTCGAATATGTATCAAACGGCAACGATGCAATGTGTCAGCGTTTGCTTTTGGTGCGTGATTTGGACATCGCCGGTGCGCTTGAGAACAATCGCCAGTGGCGGGATCCGAAAGGAAAGCCGGAGGAAGTTGACAAAGAGCTTAAGAACAAGCTCGTCGCCTATGTTAAAGGCGAAGATGTCAAATTTTCCGATGAAGAAACGTATCTTCTCAAATATCATTTTGAATTGGAATATCTGAGGATATTCAGAGAAGATTAATGACTAAAAACAAACTCCCGACAAGAATAACTTTGTCGGGAGTTTGTTTTTTTTACATATTTTTTAAGGCTAAAGTTTCCAATTCTTTGAGCTGGTCACGGTAAACCATTGCTTGTTCAAACTCTAAATTTTGCGCAGCTTCACGCATTAATTTGGTCAGCTCTTTAATTTTTTTATCAATGTTTTTGATTTTATCTATATCTTCGGTATCACTCTTTACAAAATCCGTTTCCGTCATTTCTTTCAATGTAGAAGAAATACTCTTTTTAATTGTTTGCGGGGTAATACCGTTTTTGAGATTATACTCGCTTTGTTTTTGGCGGCGGCGATTGGTTTCATCAAGTGCGGTTTTTATGGAATCCGTTATTTTATCGGCATAGAGAATCACACGCCCTTCCGCGTTACGTGCTGCGCGGCCGATAGTTTGTATCAGCGAGCGGGTGGACCGTAAAAAGCCTTCTTTGTCGGCATCCAAAATTGCCACCAGTGAGCATTCCGGAATATCCAAACCTTCGCGCAACAGGTTAATACCGACCAAAACATCAAACTTTCCCAGACGTAAATCGCGGATGATTTCTATGCGCTCAAGTGTGTCTATATCCGAATGCATATAGCGGACTTTGATGCCGTTATCTTTAAGGTAATCAGTTAAATCTTCCGCCATTTTTTTGGTTAAAGTTGTAACCAAAACGCGTTCGCCTTTGGCGGCGGTTTTGCGACATTCTTCCATTAAATCATCTATCTGATTTTCAACCGGTCGCACCAAACAAAGCGGATCAGTCAAACCTGTCGGGCGAATAACCTGTTCCGAAAAAACACCTTTGCTTTGTTCCAGTTCCCATTCACCGGGGGTAGCGGAAACAAAAATGGTTTGCGGACGCATCTTGTCCCACTCCTCAAACTTCAGCGGACGATTGTCTAAGCAAGACGGCAGGCGAAAACCATATTCCGACAATGTGGTCTTGCGATTGCGGTCACCGCGGTACATTGCACCGATTTGCGGCACGGCAATGTGGCTCTCGTCAATGAATAATAAAGCATTTTTGGGGAAATATTCAAAAAGTGTCGGCGGCGGCTCTCCCGGATTGCGTCCGGTTAAATAGCGCGAATAATTTTCAATGCCTTTGCAATGACCGGTGGTGTCCATCATCTCTAAATCAAAACGGGTGCGTTGTTCTAATCTTTGCGCTTCCAACAACTTATTCTCAGCATTGAACTCTTTGAGACGAATGTCTAAATCTTGTTTAATATGGTCCATTGCTTGAGATAAAGCCGGCCGAGGTGTGACATAGTGATTGGCCGGATATACGGTGATTTCTTCCAGTTGACGCGTTTTTTTGCCGGTTAAGACATCAAATTCATAAATCTCCTCAATTTCATCGCCGAAAAAAGAGATGCGCCAAGCTCTGTCTTCGTAGTGCGCCGGAAAGATATCAAGCGTGTCGCCGTTAACGCGAAAAGTAGAGCGCACGAAATTTACACTGCAACGCTCGTACAATAAATCGGCCAGACGGCGATTGACTTCGTGAAGGTCAACAACGTCGCCGACTTTTAATTGAAAAACCATTGATGAGTATGATTCCATGCTGCCCAAGCCATAAATACAGGACACGGATGCCACGATAATCACATCGCGTTCTTCCAAAACATTGCGAGTGGCACCGTGGCGCATGCGGTCAATTTGTTCGTTAATAGCCGAGTCTTTTTCAATGTATGTATCCGTTTTCGGGATATAGGCTTCCGGTTGATAATAATCGTAGTATGATACAAAATATTCCACGTTATTATGCGGAAAAAATTCCTTCATTTCGGCATAGAGTTGTGCCGCCAAAATTTTGTTTGGTTCCATAATCAGGGCAGGGCGTTGGCATTGTTCAATGATTTTTGCCATAGTAAATGTTTTGCCCGAACCGGTAACACCGAGCAACACCTGGTTTTGTTCACCGCGTGCCACGCCTTCGCACAGCTCTTTTATTGCTTGAGGCTGGTCACCGGAAGGCTCAAACGGACTTTCTATTTTGAATGCGTTTTCCTTACTCATATCTTTGAATTTAATAGTTATATTTGTATTGCGAGCGCAAGTAATCGGCAATTTTGTCGCGGTCTTCCAAAATTTCGCGCGTTAAACGCGGTGGCATTTGTTCACCGCTCAGTTTTGCAGCATTTCTCTGCGCGTCGTTCATGCGGACGGCATATTGCGCCAATTCCGGCAGAGTGTAATTTTCAATCATATATTCCACGCGTTTGTTTGCATCAAGTTGCATTTTAGCCACATCTTTAGGTGCGGGAACATAGGCATCTTTAACGCTGTTTAAATCGGTTTTCAGGTTTTCGGTAAAATCTTCCGCTATGGCAGGTATGCCGATGAGTATGAGCGCCGAAGCTAAAAGAAAATGTTTCATATTTGTCTCCTAATGCATAATTTTTTGAATTTGTTCCATACTTATGCCGCTGTCTTTTTCCAAAGTTTTTACGGCATTGCGTGCCGAGTTTGTATAAGGCTCAATTTGTCTTTGTGCGGCATTGTATTTTGATCTTATATTGCGTTTAATCTTGTCGGTTGTTCGGCGATATGCTTGAGAAACTTCCGTTTCAAAAGAAGATGTCTCCTGTCGGATATTATTATATCTTTTTCTGCCGCCTTCCGTATTGAAAGCAGGAAACGAACCGAAGTTAAAAGAATTTGTGTCGTTTTCCGGCTGAACCTGTTGCTTATTACGCATGAGCACGGATAATCCCCCAACGAGATTCGTTAAACTGTCTTCGTTTTGGTTTTGAGAAGTTGCCGCTGAAAGTTCGGCCAACCGATGTGCCTGTTCCGATAAATTTTGTATGCTTTTTTGTGAATTTTCCGCGACAGATTTCAATTCCTGTCTTAATTGGCTTTTAGTAGCGGTTGCCGAGTTTTCTTTGCTGTTTTGTGTCCACGGATTGGCATAAGTGTTCTCGGAAACAGCAGAATTTTCATAATAATTCGGGGCTTTCGGTTGAATTTGAGAATTTGCGGTGTTGACGGGATTTTTTTTAAGCCACGGGTTAGCTGATAAGTTACCGGCTTTGGCAGAATATGATATTAAAAGCGCACCGAAAAATAAAAATATATACCACGTCTTCATCTGTTTTCTCCACATATCGTGCAAACAGGATAACACAAAAAAAATAAAATGTCAGTTACAATATTATGACAATCAGGATTTTTTCTTTGCTGATTTTTTTGATGTTTCTTCCTGCTCAATACCATAGGCGCAAAAATTTTTTTCCGGCTCATTGTGTTTTACAATGTAAGCTGCCGTGTTGACAACCGTGCAGTTGTCCGGAATATCGTGGATTACAATGGCATTGGAACCGACTTTAACGCCGTTGCCGAGTGTAATAGGCCCCAAAATTTGTGCACCGGAGCCGATGACAGCGTTGTTGCCGATAGTCGGGTGGCGTTTGATGAGTTTTTTGCCGTTTTTATCATACAATTTACGTCCGCCGAGAGTGACATCGTGATACAAAGTAACGTTGTTGCCGATAACGGTTGTTTCGCCGATGACTACTCCCATGCCGTGGTCAATCATAAAACCCGAACCGATTTTTGCTCCGGGATGGATTTCAATACCGGTCAGAAAGCGTGCAATCTGTGATAAAATGCGTGCTGTTAAGCGAAATTTGTGTTGCCATAAAAAATGGTTAAAACGATAAAATATGATGGCATGCAGGCCAGATGAACATAAAATTGCTTCAAATTTTGAACGGGTTGCCGGATCTCTGTCAATAATTGCTTGAAGGTCTTGTAAAAATGTCTTGTATTTTGAAATCATTATGTGTTATACTCCCCGAAGTTTACAATTTTAATACCTGTAAAATACAGCGTATGTATTAATATAAATATAATAAAGAGAAAAAAAATGGTAGAGGTACTGTTTAACGGTCATGCCGGCCGAATTGAAGGAAGATATCACAAAAGCGAACGTCCGAATGCACCGGTTGCGTTGATTTTACATCCGGATCCGTTGTTAGGCGGCACGATGAATAATAAGGTTGTGTACAGCTTATTCAGTTGTTTTAAAGATTTGGGATTTTCTGTTTTACGCTTTAATTTCCGAGGTGTCGGACGGTCTCAGGGACAGTTTGAAAATGGTGTCGGAGAATTATCGGATGCCACCATTGCGTTGGATTGGCTGCAAAATATGAATCCCGATGCCAAACAATGCTGGATTGCCGGTTATTCTTTCGGCGCATGGATAGGCTTGCAGTTATTGATGCGTCGTCCGGATATTAATAATTTTATTGCGGTGACACCGCCGGCAAACGAAAAAGATTTCTCATTTTTGGCACCATGTCCGACATCCGGATTAATTGTACAGGGCGGACGTGACGAAATTGTGACACCGGCAATGGTGGAAGTTATGGCGCGCCGATTGAATCAGCAACGCAACGTGGAAATAGATTTTGCAATGATTGAAGATGGTGACCATATGTATAACAACCATCTTAAGGATTTATATAAAGTCTCCGGACAATATGTCATAAGTGCCATGCAACGTCGTGCACCGATTAAAAAGCGTCGCGGTCGCCGTAAAAAATCGGAATTGGAAGAAGATCTTTTGTTGGAAAACGAGACAGATACGGAAGAAGATTATATTGACGATTTAGATGCGGAAGAAGAGGAATAGTCGTGCGTAAAACGGTAGATAACATTTTTAAGAAAAAAGTTGATAAATTTGATAAAAGTTCGGAAAACGCGTTTACGGAAAACTTGAAAACGGTTCTTTTGGCAATTTTGATTGCTTTGGTGATTCGCAGTTTTTTGCTTGAGCCTTTCCGTATTCCGTCACATTCAATGTATCCGACTTTGCGTGTGGGAGATTATTTGTTTGTAACAAAATATACATACGGATATTCACGCTATTCTTTTCCGGGCGGCTTGCCGCTGTTTAAAGGGCGTATTTGGCACTCTCTGCCGCAGCGCGGTGACGTTGTTGTATTTAAGTTCCCGAAAAATACGCATACGGATTTTATTAAACGTATTATCGGATTGCCGGGTGATACCGTGCAAATGAAAGAAGGGCGTTTGTATATTAACGGAAAAAAAGTTGAACGTGAAGAGAACGGTCGCTATATTATAGATGAATATCTTTCAATTCCGGAATTTTATCATAAATATACCGAGACACTGCCGAACGGTGTTGAACATCAAATTCTGGAATTGTCAGATGATGAACGCATTGTGGATAATACCGAGGAATTTGTTGTGCCGGAAAATGCTTATTTTGTTATGGGTGATAACAGAGATCGCTCGGATGACAGCCGAATCAGTGTTGGTTTTGTGCCGCAGGAAAATCTTGTGGGTAAGGCAAGATTTATTTTCTTTTCGCATGATGACAGCGGTTCTATTTTTAAACCTTGGACGTGGTTCCATGCCATTCGGTGGCGCCGTTTTTTCAGAGGTATTCATTAATAAATGGAAAAGCTGCAGAAAAATCTGAATTATAAATTCAAAAATCTTAAATTGTTGCAACAGGCTTTAACGCACAGCAGTGTTACCGGAAATGAACACTATAATTACGAGCGTTTGGAATTTCTCGGTGACAGAGTGTTGGGAATGACAATGGCACACTTGTTGTATAATATGTTTCCGAATGACCGAGAAGGTGTGTTGGCGCAGCGTCATGTTCAGTTGGTGCGCGCCGAAACGGTGGCCGCAGTGGTCAAAAAACTGCATATTGATGAATATATCAATGCCAAGGATAAAGAAACAAAGCAAAGTGTCAATGTGCTTTGTGATGTCGGCGAAGCGATTATCGGCGCAATTTATATTGATTCCGATATAGAACAGGCCATCCGTTTTGTGGAAACAAATTGGCGCGATATGATAGATAAAGAAGGCGGTTCGGAAAAAGATGCCAAAACGCAATTGCAAGAAAAATTTCACAGCTTAAAATTGCCGTTGCCGGTTTATGAAGTGGTGTCTAAGGACGGCAGCGAGCATGAGCCGATGTTTACGATTAAAGTGTCGTTAAATGACGGACAATTTGCACTCGGACAAGGAAAAAATAAAAAAACAGCCGAACAACAGGCTGCGGCAAAATTATTGGAACAAATGGAGCAAGGACAATGACGAAAACAAGATGCGGTTTTGTGGCGCTCATCGGGGCACCGAATGCTGGAAAATCAACAATTACCAATAATTTTGTGGGGTCAAAAGTTTCCATTGTGTCTCCGAAAGCGCAGACAACGCGCACAACAATTAAAGGTATCGGGATTTATGGTGATACGCAGATTATCTTTTTAGATACACCGGGGATATTTGTGCCTAAAAGACGCTTGGACAGAGCAATGGTTGCTTCGGCGTGGCACGGGTTCGGAGATGCCGATATCAACGTGTTGGTGGTGGATGCAAAACGCGGAATGAATGAAGAAACTTCGGCAATTATTGACGAACTTATTAAGCGTGAAGCGCATGCCGTTCTGGCGTTTAACAAAATTGATTTGATGGACGAAGAAGAACTGTTGCGCTTGAAAGAAGAATTTGAAAATCTGTTTAATTTTGATGCGGTGTTTATGTTTTCGGCGCAGTCCGGTGATCATATTACCGATTTTTATGAATATCTGGCGGAGAATCTGCCGGAAAGTCCGTGGTATTATCCGGAAGAACAAATGTCGGATATGCCGCTCAGATTGTTGGCAGCTGAAATTGTGCGTGAAAAATTGTTTCTGAATTTACGGCAAGAGCTACCTTATGTCTTAACGGTTGAACCGGAATTGTGGGAACACAAAGACGACGGTTCAATTCGGGCGGAAATGACTATTTATGTAACACGCGAGGGACATAAATCCATTATTTTGGGGCGCAACGGTTCCATGATAAAGAAAATAGGACAGAGTGCGCGCGAAGAATTGGAAGAACTTCTGGAAGAACGCATACATTTGTTCTTATACGTGAAAGTACGCGAAAATTGGGAAGAAGATCCGTCGCATTACAATGACTGGGGATTGAATTTTAAGTCATAAGAAAATGAATGGGCACAAAAAAATCCCGCCGGATTGTCAGCGGGACTTTTTTGTTATGACTACTGATTATTTTACAGCATCTTTCAAAGCTTTACCGGCTTTAAAGCGTGGAGCTTTAGAAGCGGCAATTTTGATTTCTTTGCCGGTAGCAGGGTTGCGACCTTTACGAGCAGCACGTTTAATAACATCGAAAGAACCGAAACCGGTAATTTGAATGGCAACGCCCTTTTTCAAAGACTTAGAAATAACAGCAATTGCAGCGTTAATAACTTGTGCGGTAGCAACTTTAGATGCCTTAGCTTCATTAGCAACTGCATCAACGAATTCAGTTTTGTTCATTTTATTCCCTTTCATTATAATCAGAGTTATATCAAGGCATCTGCGCCTCTCACTGCTTATATTCGGCATAAAAATTATAAGAGTCAAATAAAAATCGCTGTTATACAACAAAAAACAGCATTTTTTTGCATAAAAATCATAAAAAAGGCGATTTTTGGCTTATAAAACAGGCAAAAACGAGAGAAAATGTCCGGAATCGGTGTTAGAATCGGTTTTCTTGCCGAATCTTTGCGAATCTGCATTATCCTCTTAAATATGTAATTTTTTGTTTGACAATATAAACTTTTTGTACTAAATTATAGACAAATAAAAATTATTAATTATATGGTATTAGATTTGTTTAATTCATCCGTTAATCCGGATGAAATGTGCATGGTCTACTGCAAGACGCATGCCAATTTGTACCTTGAGTGTACAAATGCAACGCTTGTGCGCTTAATTACAAGTACGAAGCATGAGCATATTGCATGGTATGACCCTGAGGTAGGAAAAGATCCTTCCGGTATACTATCCTTAACAAAGGCATTCTTGGAGTTGTCCGCATATTTTGCAGGTGATTCCGAAGAAATTGTTAAAATCAAGCCGATTGTGGCCGATAAAGATATTTTCTTTGTCAATGGTGATTTGTATTTTCTTCATCGCAAAAAAGACGGTGAGGAAGTCATTAGAAAAATCACTTCCTACACTCGGCAAGAGCTGATAGAGGCTCTGGAATTTTATACCGGTGATGATGATAAAGTTCCTCAGGCTGTATATCTTACCAACTGTTTTTTAATTAAAGATAACAGATTGGAATATGCCTTCACGGCTTGGGGCGTCGCCTATGATGATGTATGCAACTACCTGCCTGTTTTTAACAAGGACTACCACTTCATAGAAGAATATGGTATTAGTGCCTTTGAAAAGAAACAGGTGCAAGTAGGCGAATACTTTAAGGCTCACGGAAACTTCTATAAAGTTTTGGAAGATGCCGAAGGGCAAATATGTTTGGATCAGAGTAAATCAGTATTCACTCTGTATCGTGGCAATAAAGTAGGAGAGGCACAGCCGCAGAAAAATTCGCGAATTGTCACTCTTAATAGTTTTGTAAAAAGAATCGGCGGATAGAAATCTGCCGGTTTTTTTTGTTTGCAATATAAGAATTTTCATTATTATATTAACATTGATAATATTTTTCATATTTTAAATCTTGACAATTTATTAAAACTGTGATTCGGTGTAATTGATAATATGGGTGTGCATTTATTCGCGTGAAATTATAACAGAAACAGACGTATATTCAAGAGGCGAAACAATCACACCTATATTATCAAAAAAGAATTAACTTATTTATTGAGTAAAGAAATGTTAAAATTTAAAATCAGGAAGGAGAAAACAGTATGTATGAAAGATACAAATCGCCGTTTGGGTACCAAGTTGGTGACAACGGCATAGACAGCTATGGGGTAG
>JAFVBT010000005.1 GCA_017479785.1 Alphaproteobacteria bacterium | reverse complement strand
TGAAGAAGTTGTGGTTGATGTGGATGAAGAATTTTCCGGTGCTGTGGTAGAAAAACTCGGTCAGCGCCGTGCGGAAATGATTGATATGATTCCGTCGCAAGTCGGCAATAAAGTTCGTTTGATTTTCCATGCGCCGTCACGCGGTTTAATCGGATACCATTCCGAGTTTTTAACAGATACCCGCGGCACCGGTGTTATGAACCGTATTTTCTACGCGTTTGAGCCGTACAAAGGAGAAATTGAAGATCGCCGCAACGGGGCAATGATTTCCAGTGAAGACGGTCAGGCTATCGCCTACTCTCTTTGGAAATTGCAAGACCGCGGTCCGATGTTTGTTGAACACAATTCACCTGTTTATGTCGGCATGATTATCGGTGAGCATAATAAATATAACGATATTGAGGTTAATCCGACCAAGTCTAAACAATTAACAAATATTCGTGCCGCCGGCAAGGATGAAGCAATTGATTTGATTCCGCCGCGTAAAATGAGTTTGGAACAGGCATTGGCATATATTCAAGCTGATGAACTTTTGGAGGTAACGCCGAAATCGTTGCGTCTGCGCAAAAAGATTTTGGACCCGATTGCTCGCAAGCGTTCCAAGAACAGTGGTGACAACGAATAAAACAGAATTTTCTTGACACAAATACCCGAGAATGATATTCTTCGGGTATAATTTTATTAT
This sequence comes from Alphaproteobacteria bacterium, assembly GCA_017479785.1. Taxonomy (GTDB): domain Bacteria; phylum Pseudomonadota; class Alphaproteobacteria; order RF32; family CAG-239; genus RUG410. The sequence goes on along the minus strand of JAFVBT010000005.1, from coordinate 23,831 downwards.
TGTTCAATTATTAATGTAAGCCATAGAGAACCTATGCTCGTTAAAGCCGAGAATTTTTAAGATATGATGGAAATTAAAGGTTTTATATGGGATGATTCGCTCACAGTATCTCTTTTTGGTTGTGGCGTAGCATTGTTTGGCTTCATCATTGGTTTGCGGTCATGCGATTGGGGAGATATTTTTACATCGAATAATCGTCTGTTGCAAATAATCTACCGGTCTTTGGCCGTAGAAATCATCGTAACACTACTGATTAATGTAACACCGACAATTTCTCCGGAGTGGGCTGACGTCATTGACAAACTGGCAAGTTGGTGTTTTGGATTGCTTATTTTTTCCATAGCAGGTATTGTAGTCTTTTTTGCTTGCTGGACAATAGCAAAGACCATAAGATGGATTATCGGAATATAACCTCGATATACAACTTTGAGGCAGGGAAGTTTTTTAGTCCCTGCCTTTAATTTTTTGTTGCAACTTAAAAAATAAAGAATACAATCGCATCAGGTTGAGGTAAAAATGACAGAAGAAATTAAAAAGTGTCCGGAATATTGTCCTTTTTTGAAAGCAAATAACACGTTTTGCGGTTTGTTCGGACGTTCGTTACAGGCATCAAATGATATGGCAATTCGTTGTGAAGAATGCAAAAATCCGGAACAACGCATGAGTTCGTATAAAGCGCTTGGCTTAACAATAGATGATCGCTCGCAACTTTGGCAAAAGGCTATTGTAAAGCATAATGAAATAGAACTCGGCAAAAAGCGTGAACAGGAAGCTATTCGCAAAAAATTCGCCGCGTTTTTGGAAGATAAATACGGCAATCGTCCGCCGCTGGAAGGTAACACATTTCTTAATAATCTCATCATAAATCTTTATATGGTCATGGATGCCACCGAGCGCAATATGATGATGGCGGTTTTAAACGGTCGCAACGGCGATGCGTTAATTCAAGCAATAGAGCGCGCACCGAAAGATGAAAGCCTGCTCAGAAATATTCGTCGCGAGTTGGATGAAAAATTCAAAGAACACCAACTGATAATGCAGCGTTCGCAAAGACAAAACGAAAATATAAATTTTAAATAAAATATTTGTTGATTTTTTGTCAAAACAAAGTTATAATGCATATATAACGGAGATAGACGAATGACAACAGAGTCCTTATTGGTTAAGACAAAAGATAATCATGTAATTGTATTCAGCATAGAATATTCAAATGCAGCTGAGAAGATGCGTATTACAACGCAATGTCAAAATGCCTGTAAAGATAAGACATTCAGCGAATGTTACAATTCCGGAAGTGTTGTAGTCAATGCCGATATTGATTACAAAAATACAGAATTTCTGCAAAAAGAAATTTCCGGCTATCATTTTCGTAAAGAACCGGCTGAATATCGTAATGATTTAAACACGGCAAATATGCCTCCCTGCCCTGACGATACAATACAGTTTGACTATACGGTTCCGGATAATTCTGTGCCTGAGGTGTTTAAAAATATCGGCGGAAAAATTACAACAAAAGATTGCACTTATGATGTTTATTTTGACGGAGAAGAGTATGTTGCCAGAGATTTTAAGAAAACAACCGCAATATTTTACGAGAATGAAAACAAAATAGAAATTGTTCGCAATCAATTTCATTTTCCGCCTCAGGAATATGCCGAACTGCAAACAATGATTCGCCGATTTGAATCGGCAAGAGCAGCAAATCCGAATTTAAATATTTCAGATTTTATGAATGGTATATCTGACAGAAAGAGTAAAAGTTTATTTAAGATTTATGCGGATGAGTACAAGCGCGTTCAACACCACGATAAAACAATAGCGCACGAAATTAAGCATCTTAAAAATAAAGTTTTTTACGATGGATTAAGCATAAAAAATGACGTTAAAAGACTTTCTGTGGAAGACTGCTATTGCTTGAGTGTTGAAAATGAAAGAAGCGCATATTTAGAGCAGCTGGTTAATGGCATAAATAAATATTTAAAATGCGGAAATTACAATGATTACAGCATGTTTGATGAGTTTTCCGGTGATTTTGCCCAAAAACTAAAAAATTGTGCTTCAGATGAAGAGCGTATGGCAATGGCAACAAATATGAATGCAATTGTGGATTCTGCCATTAAAAAATTTAATGCCGCTCATAAGGAATCATACGATAACGGACAATTTGTAGAAAACACAAGAGATATGGCAAAGCAACAGCCGGTGACGGCGCCGGAGGATACCGATAGAGCATGGTTTAAGAAAATTCGCTCAATGTATTATAATTTTGAGATTTATAATCCGCAGACCGGTCGGATGGAGCATAGAAATTTGGCACAATATATTAAGCCTGAATTAGAGGTAAGCGCCGAAAATTATGTAATTGAAGCGGAAAATGGCAGCAACGAAGCAGACAGAACAGTAGATATTGTCGGCACAATAATCAATCCGGCGAAAGACGCTTTGCAAGAAAAAATCAATAATATTTCAGATGATGCCGCTCAAGGGAAAATAAATACTTCTCTTGTCGGAATGGCGCGGGCATTAATGCGTGACAGCGTTAATCAATCTGCTTTTTTGAATGAAATTGATAATTTTCGCATTGCTTCATTGTACGATAATTCCTACAATTATGATCCGAATTTGCCGCCGCAGCCGGAAATTCCGAGTGATCATGCCGATTGGAGCGATGATTTGCAAAGATATTGGCAGCAGGTTGACGGTTATCACGAAATTGCCAAGAACAATTTGGAATATAAATTTGCCGTTAATAATGCCACAATAAGCTATAAAAATCGCTATGAAGCTGAAATAAGCGACAACGCGGGGTATGATTTATATGTGAAAATGTTGGCAGAGCCGACAAACAAAGCAAGAAAAGTTGAGTTTATGGAAACATTGACTGAAGAACAGGCCTTGACATTATACGTTGCTTGTATTAATAGCGGACGTGTGCCGACCGGTAAGGTGCCGACGGACTTGTCAAAGATTGAGAGAATGTCGTCAATTCCGGAAGCGGCAAAACAAACTTTCAGACAGCGTATGAGTCAATCGCAGCCGCAGCATCAGGCAAACAGAACTCAGAATAGTCGGCAAAATTTTTCGGCGCAGCAGCTTAGAGCAATTCGGCAATATTCCGGACGCTGAAAATTGATCTTCTGAGAGGCTATAGGAGAGTCGTTGCGGCAAAAAAATGATAAATCAGTCATAAAAATATAAACTTTGCTTATACGGTCAAAAAAAGCGGCTTAAAATGGATTTGATGTTTTTTGAGAAAATTTATGGATAACAAAACAATATATGCTCTTTCAACCATTTTCGGAAAATCCGGAATTGCCGTTTTGCGCATTTCGGGTAAGGACGCTTTTTCTGTTATTGAAAAAATGACGTCTGTTGATATAAAGAATTTTGTGAGCCGCAAAATGTATCATACACCGTTGTTTAACCCTGTTTCACGTGAAACACTGGATAATTGTCTGATTGTCGGCTTTAAGGCGCCGCATTCGTTTACCGGTGAAGATACGGTTGAAATAAATTGCCATGGCTCAAAGGCTGTTATTCGCAGTGTTATTGATGCTTTATCTGTTTTGCCGAGTTTCCGTATAGCTGAACCCGGAGAATTTTCACGGCGCGCCTTTTATAACGGTAAAACGGATTTAACCGAGGCCGACGGCTTGGCAGACTTGATAGATGCGGAAACTTCGTTACAGCAAAAAATAGCCTTAAAGCAGATGGGTGGAGTGCTGTTGAATTTGTATGATTCGTGGCGTAATAAGCTGGTTGATATCCTTTCATATATTGAGGCATACATTGATTTTCCGGATGAAAATATTCCTGAGAACACTGTATTTAAAATTGAAAACAGTGTTTTAACTCTTATTAAAGAGATAGAAAATCATTTATGCGATAATAATATCAATGAGCGGTTGCGTGATGGTTTTAAGGTTGTGATTGCCGGTCCGACCAATGCCGGTAAATCAAGTTTGATAAATGCAATAACAAAACGAAACGTCGCGATTGTTTCGGATATTGCCGGTACAACACGTGATGTGATAGATGCTTATATTGATTTAAATGGCATTCCGATTATCTTGTCCGATACGGCAGGGTTGCGCGATTCCGCCGATGAAATAGAAAAAATCGGAATTAAGATTGCTCAGGAAAAAATTACAGAGGCCGATTATAAAATCTTTATGTTTGATGCTTCAGCGGATAAGCCGGATATTTTCAAAAATTATGCGGACAATAGCGGCAATTATGTGCTGGTTGCTAACAAAGCCGATAAAATCAGTGATGCCGAAAAGCAAAATTTATTGAAACAGGGTTGCTTGCCTATATCAGCAAAAAATAATGAGAATGTAACTGCGATTACGGATAAAATTTCTACTTATTTCAAAGGGATAATATCGGATAATTCTTCTGAAATAATAACGCGTCGCCGGTATAAAGAAGCGCTTGAAGAGTGTATTGAAAATTTGCAAAGGTTTAATTTGCAAAAAGAAATTGAGTTGTCGGCAGAAGATATACGTTTGGCTTGTCGTGCCATCGGTAAAATAACCGGCCGCGTTGAGGTAGATGAAATTCTGGATAAAATATTCAGCAGTTTCTGTATAGGAAAATAACACTGTTTTTAAATAGAGATTCGCGTGAACGGCGATTTTAAATCAGGAAATTTTGTGAAATTTGTTTCAAATACAGTGTATTTAAATTGAAATCCGGTTTATTTTGTGTTTTATTGTTTCAAAATAATTAAGAGGGTAAAATGGAAAATAAATATGATGTCATTGTTGTCGGCGGTGGCCATGCCGGCTGTGAGGCATGTGCGGCAGCGGCGCGAACCGGCGCAAAGACGCTTTTAGTGACGCATAAAATATCAACAATCGGAGAAATGTCCTGCAATCCGGCAATCGGCGGACTGGGTAAAGGGCATTTGGTGCGTGAAATTGACGCGCTTGACGGTTTGATGGGGCGCGTTATTGATAAAGCCGGCATACAATTCAGAATGCTGAATCTTTCTAAAGGGCCGGCTGTTCGCGGGCCGCGCGCGCAGGCTGATCGCGATTTATATCGCCGGTATATGCTTGAGGCACTCCGCGCTGTTGAAAATTTAGAAATCAAAGAAGCGGCGGTTGAAGGGTTGATTTTTGAAAACGACAAAGTGCAGGGAGTCGCTTTGTCAGACGGCACAAAGTTGTTGGCCTCTGCGGTTGTGTTAACAACGGGAACGTTTTTGAACGGCGTAATGTTTACCGGTCATAAAACCACAATCGGCGGGCGCGTCGGAGATGTCTCTTGTGTCGGTATAACACCGTATTTAAAGGAAAAAGGAATCAAAGTCGGGCGTTTGAAAACCGGTACACCGGCCAGATTAAACGGTGATACGATAAATTGGTCTGTTTTGGAGCGTCAATCCGGCGATGAAAATCCGTGCCCATTTTCCTTTTTAACGGAAAAAATCACGCAAAATCAAATAGATTGCGGCATAACTTATACAAATGAACAAACCCATAAAATTATTCGTGATAATTTCTCAAAATGTGCGCTTTTTTCCGGATTAATTACAGGTAGAGGGCCGCGTTATTGTCCGAGTATTGAGGATAAATTGGTGCGTTTTGCCGACAGAACATCACATCAAATTTTTTTAGAGCCTGAAGGTTATAACACAAACGTTGTTTATCCGAACGGCATATCAACCTCTTTGCCTGAGGATGTGCAAGATGCTTTTATCCATACAATGAAAGGTTTGGAAAATGTAGAAATCTTGCGGTTTGCCTACGCTATTGAATATGATTATGTTGATCCTCAAGAGCTAGATCATTGTTTGCAGGTTAAAAAGGTGCCGGGTTTGTATTTAGCCGGACAGATTAACGGAACAACCGGCTACGAAGAGGCGGGTGCTCAAGGTTTGATTGCCGGTGTAAATGCTGCGCTGTATGCATGCAAGACAGGCAAAGAATTGCATATTGATCGCAGCCAGGCATATATCGGCGTTATGATAGACGACTTGATAACCAAAGGTGTGGATGAACCATACAGAATGTTCACATCGCGCTCTGAATACAGGCTTGTTTTGCGTGCAGATAATGCCGATGCCAGATTAACTGAATTAGGGTATGAAATCGGCTGTGTTTCTGATGAAAGATACAGTGTATTTAAAGCAAAAAGAGATGAAATTGCAAAATTTGAAAAGTATTGTGCATCAAAAACAGTATCTTATGCGGACATTGAAGAACAAGGGTTGTCCGTTCGTCATTCCGGCAAAAAAACGCTTAAAGACATTATGGGGCAACCTAATGTTTCACGTGAAACAATTGAAAAAATAGATTCAGAAATCAAAGAAATAAAAGACGAAATATATGAACAAGTTGAGATAGATGCTAAATATTCAGGATATTTAAAACGCGAATACGAAGATATTAAAGTATTTAAACGCGATGAAAATTTACGAATCCGCGATGATATTGAATATAGTAAAATAGGTGGCCTTTCAACAGAAATGGTTCAGCGTTTTGAAGCTGTAAGGCCGAAGACAATAGGCGAGGCTTCGCGAATTACCGGTGTAACACCGGCAGCCATAACCGCAATTTTGGGGTATATTAAAAATGCATAATATTCAACCATTCTCATATCACAGTCATACGACTTTCTCTGATGGCAAGAACACATTGGAAGAGATGGTGGTGCAAGCCAAAAAACTCGGATTTACAGAACTTGGTGTGAGCGACCATTTGATTGTGCATAAAAATACAAAACAGAGTCCGTCATATAAAATTTGGGTAGAGGAAAAAAGGGAAAATACCTTTTTTTCTGATTTTAAATCAATTTTGCCGTTTTATCAAAACCATTGCGAACATATCAGAAAACTTGCAAAGAAGGAAAATTTTAAACTTTACGTCGGTTTTGAAGTTGATTATTTTACATATAACGGATGGGAAGATGAATTAAAGGATTTTCTTGCGCAGCTTGATTATGATTATTTGATTTCCGGTAACCATATGTTTTTTGATGAAAAATGCGAAACTTATATAGATATAGGAATGTTGGGTAATTTAAAATCGGACAGAGTTTTAATGAATGAGTATATGCGTCATCATTTCAGTGTTATGAAAAAAGCTATAGAAAGCGGACTTTTTTGTTTTTTAGCGCATATGGACTACGTGCGCAAAGTAGGTGATGAGTATTGCGGACCAAAAATGTTTATGCAGGAAAAGAAATCTGTATTGGATGCATTACAGAAGAATAATGTTGGCATTGAAATCAGCACCAAAGGCCTGCGCAAAATCGGGGATTTATATCCGTGTGCCGAGATAATCAACGAAATAGCAAAAAGAAAAATAAACGTTGTTGTCAGTGATGATGCTCATAGCATAAATGAACTCGGTGCTGATTTTGATGTTGCCGAAAAAGCAATTTCTGATGCCGGAATAAAATGTCGTTTAAAATTCTAGAATCTGGTTAATAAGCAATATATTTTGTTGCAAATATAAAAGAATCTTTTAATCTCTGATTTATGAGGTTAAAATGGATATTATCGCAGAGTTAAAAACATATAATGTTTCACGTGAAACAATCCGCAAATTGGAAAATTTTGTGGATTTGCTGACGCAATGGAATCAAAAAATGAATTTAATCAGTAAAAATTCTCTGTCTGACGTTTGGACGCGTCATGTATTAGATTCTATCCAATTGTCATCTTATTTTTCAGATAAAGACAATTTAATTGTTGATATCGGCAGCGGATCCGGTTTTCCGGGAATTGTTTCGGCTATCGTATTGCAAGAAAAAAATCCTCAGGCAAAAGTTGTCTTGGTGGAAAGTATAACCAAAAAAACGCTGTATTTAAACTCAGTAAGTGCTGAGTTGGGGCTGAAAAATGTTACAGTGATAAATGATCGGGTTGAAAACACTGTATTTAAAAATGCTGATGTCATAACGGCGCGCGCAGTTGCTTCATTGGACATTTTGCTTAAATACGCTGCCAAAATCGGCGGAAAACAAACAAAGCTTTTACTGCTGAAAGGTAAATCGTATCTCTGCGAGGAAAATCAGGCCAAAGAACATTGGAATTACAGCTGCGAAATTTTTAAAAACAAATACAGTGAAGATGGTGTTATTATGAAAATTACAAATATAAGGACAAAGAAATGAAAATAATTTCTATTGCAAACAGAAAAGGCGGCGTGGGAAAAACCACAACAACCGTTAATATTGCGACAGCATTATCTGCCGTAGATAAGCGTGTATTGGTAATAGATTTTGACCCTCAGGGTAATGCCACAACTTCCATGGGATTATCTAAGAAAAAAGAGCAATATTCTTCATATGATGTATTGGTAGGCAATTGTGCGGCGCAGGCGGCTATATTGAAAACGGAACTTCCGCGTTTTGATATGATACCGTCATCACCGGACTTAGCCGCCGCAGAAATAGAGTTGGTTGATGTTGAAAACAGAGAATATGTTCTTCAAAATGCTCTGAAAAGATTATCCGATCAATATGATTACATTTTAATAGATTGTCCGCCTTCTTTGAATTTGATAACGATTAACGCTCTTGTTGCATCTAATTCGGTTATAGTGCCGCTTCAGTGCGAATTTTTGGCGCTTGAAGGTCTTGCCGATTTAATGAAAAACATTAATGCCATTAAGCGTAATTTTAATCCGGATTTGAAATTGCAAGGTATTGTTTTAACAATGTACAGTCGTCAAAACAATTTAAGTAAAATGATTGAGGCAGATGTGCGAAAATATTTCGGTGATAAGGTTTATCAGACGGTTATTCCTCGGAGTGTCAGAATTGCCGAGGCTCCGTCATTCAGAAAACCTATTTTGATATATGCCTTCAAAAGCGTTGGCGCACAGGCTTATATTGCTTTGGCAAAAGAGTTTTTGAAAAGAGAAAAGGAGTTATAATCCATGAATAATAAAAAATTCGGTTTGGGACGCGGTTTAGAGGCTTTGCTCGGTGAAGACGATGTTGATTTTGAAACAGATAAAAGCAAAAGCATAGATTATTTTGTTGAGAACACTGTATTTAAAAATGAAAATTCCAATGAAATAAGCGTAGAATCCATTGCTCCTTGTCAGTTTCAACCGCGAACGGAATTTAATGCCGAAGCACTGGAAACATTGGCTGCTTCAATAAAAGAAAAAGGCGTTTTACAGCCTCTTTTACTGCGTTCCAAGGGCGAAAAATATGAAATTATTGCCGGCGAACGACGTTGGCGCGCCGCAAAAATGGCTGGTTTAAAAACAGTGCCGGCAATTATTAAGGATTTAAATGATCAAGAAACGCTTGAAATTGCACTTATTGAGAACCTTCAGCGTGAAGATCTTTCTGCCGTTGAAGAGGCCGAAGCCTTTGATAAACTGGTTCGGGAACATGAATACACACAAGAAGCTTTGGCTAAAATAATCGGTAAATCACGCAGTTATATTGCAAACACACTCAGACTTTTGACCTTGCCGGCAGAAATTAAGAATTTGGTTAAAACAAACAAGCTTTCGGCCGGTCATGCACGCGCGCTGGTCGGATATGCCGATGCAGTCAATCTTGCACAAGAGATAATTGCCGACGGCTTAAGTGTGCGTGAAACGGAAGCACGCGTTTCAGGCATAAAAAATAAAAAGAACACGAAAGTCAAGCAACCGAAAATTATTGATTTTGATATGAAAGAAATCATGCGTGATTTGGAACAAAAATTAAACCTAAAAGTCAAAATAAATACTGGTAAAAACGGAAAAGGTAGTGTAACATTAAAATATAACAATCCGGCGGAGCTCTGCTCCATTTTGGATTTATTGGAAAAGCGCTAAGGAGGAAAAATGGCCACAATCTTAGAAATGATGTTGGAAAACTGTAAAAAAGCCGGATATTATCCGACGCAAAACATTGAAAAAATCGCTAAAGCTAAAAATATGATGTTTGGCGAAAACGAGTGGCGTCGCTGCCCTTGTGACGGCTCAAACGAAGAAAGATATTGCATATCCGAGTTGTGTCAAAGCGATATTGAAAGAGACGGAATTTGTCATTGCAGATGCTACCAAAAGGTTTCTTCCGACAATAAATAATCAGCCATAATCTTTTCACAACAAAGGCTCCGCATGCAAGACCCTAAATTTGTACATTTGCGTGTTCATACGGCATATTCGTTGGCATTGGGCGCAACACCCGTGCCAAAGTTGTTACACAAACTTGCCGAGATGAAAGTTCCTGCGTGCGCAATCACGGACAGGGGAAATTTGTTCGGCGGTAAGGCCTTTTCAAAATATGCGGCAGACGAGGGGATTAAACCGATTCTCGGTTCAGAACTCTTTTTGCATAATGCCGATTCTGAAAATATATCCATATCTAAAGGTCGCGAACTTGAGCCAAATCCGATAATTTTGCTGGTGCAAAACGAAGCGGGATACAAGTCACTGATGCATTTGTATCGCCGCTACTATTTGGATAATACCGAAAACAGCATATATCCGCAGTTGAATATGCAAAACTTGCGTGATTTTAACGAGGGTTTGATTTGCTTAACCGGTGGTTATGAAGGCCCCATAGGACATTTGATTTTACAAAATCGTAAAGAAGATGCTGAAAAACTTCTGACTGAATTGCAGCAGATTTTCGGAGACAGGCTGTATATTGAGCTGTCACGAGTCGGTTACGAAGAAGAAAAGATAACCGAGCCGGTGTTTCTTGAGTTTGCTTATAAACACAATATACCGCTTGTTGCAACCAACGATGTGTTCTTTTTTGAAAAAGAAATGCACGAAGCGCATGACGCTTTGATTTGTATTTCCGGTGGAGAATACATTGCCAATGAAGATCGTCGCAAATATTCAATCAATCATTATTGGCGCACTGAAGAAGAGATGATTAATCTGTTTAAGGATATTCCGGAAGCAATTGAAAATACGGTAAATATTGCCAAACGGTGCAATTATCTTTCTAAAAAAGTTGATGCTTTGCTACCGATATTTATTTGTCCCGATGGCAAAACTCAGGACGAGTTCATTACGGAAGAAGCATACAAAGGATTGCACGAACGTATGGAAAAACAAGTCTATACGCCGGAAATGTCTGAAGAAGAACGCCGTAAAACCGATGAATTATATTACACACGCTTGGAATATGAGCTCAGTGTGATAAAAAAAATGGGCTTTCCTGGGTACTTTTTAATCGTGTCTGATTTTATACGATGGTCAAAAACACATGGTGTACCGATAGGTCCGGGGCGCGGTTCCGGCGCCGGTTCCATTGTGGCATGGGCACTGAAAATCACCGATTTGGATCCGATAAGACTGGATTTGCTTTTTGAGCGTTTTTTAAATCCGGAACGTGTTAACATGCCGGATTTTGATGTGGATTTATGCCAGGAAAATCGCCACAAAACCATAGAATATGTGCAAAATAAATATGGTATGGATCATGTGGCGCAAATTATTACTTATGGTAAGTTACAGTCAAAAGCGGTAATAAGAGATGTGGCTCGTGTGCTGCAAATGCCGTACAGTCAGGCTGACAGAATATCAAAAATGATACCGCCGGGGCAGGGCGGCAAAAATCCGACCTTAAAAGAAGCATTGGATTTGGTGCCGGAATTGGAATCCATGCGCACCAATGATCCGCAAATCAGAAAGCTTTTTGATATCGCTATGAAGTTGGAAGGTTTATATCGCAACAGCGGTATGCACGCTGCCGGCGTTGTTATCGGTGATCGTCCGCTTGACGAACTTGTGCCTTTATATAAAGATCCGCGTGCCGATATGCCGGTCACGCAATATGATATGAAATATGTTGAAGAAACCGGTCTGATAAAATTTGACTTTTTAGGTTTGAAAACACTGACAGTTATTGAGCGCGCCGTTGAATGGGTTAAAAAAATACATGGAATAGAACTTGATATGGCTTCATTGCCGCTTGACGATAAATTGACATACGAGCTGATGCAACGTGGTGATACCAGTGCGGTGTTTCAATTTGAATCATCCGGTATGCGTGACATTATGAAGCAGATAAAGCCGGACAGATTTGAAGATTTAATCGCCGTGATTTCGTTGTATCGTCCGGGGCCGATGGCTAATATTCCGACGTTTATCGCACGCAAACACGGTCAAGAGGAAATTAAATATGAACATCCGGATTTAGCGCCGATTCTTGATGAAACATACGGCATTATGGTTTATCAGGAACAAGTTATGAAAATTGCGCAGGTTCTGGGCGGTTATACTTTGGGCGGTGCCGATAAACTGCGTAAGGTTATGGGTAAAAAAATGCGTGATGAAATTCCGCATCAACGAGAGATGTTTACCGAAGGTGCCGAAAAAAAAGGTATAGATCCGAATGTGGCAAAATCAATCTTTGACCAAATGGCAAAGTTTGCCGAATACGGATTTAATAAGTCGCACGCCGCTGCATATTCGTTAATTTCATATCAAACAGCGTATTTAAAAGCGCATTATCCGGTGGAATTTATGTGCGCCATTATGGATTTTGATATTACCAACACGGATAAAATATCGTTTTATGCCGAAGAAGTCAAAAAAATGGGTTTTAAGGTTTTGCCGCCTGATATAAATGAATCCGATGCAATGTTTAAGGTTGAAAACGGCAATATACGTTATGCATTAGCCGGTTTAAAAGGTGTCGGCGAAGCAAATATGAATTATATAGTTTCCGAGCGTAATAACAACGGAAAATTCAAAAATCTGTCAGATTTTATTCATCGTGTAGATATAAAACAAATCAATCGCAAACAGTTGGAACAGCTTATTAAGGCCGGAGCTTTTGATTGTTTGGAAGGTAACCGGCAGAAATTATTTGTGAATATTGAAACAATTTTGCGGCATATGGCATCGGCGTCTGAAACAAAGAACAGTACGCAAACATCTTTATTTGGCGCACAAGAATTGGCGGCACCGGTTAAACTGGCAGATAAAGCCGATTGGCCAGATTTGGAAAAATTGCAGTATGAAGCCGATGCTGTCGGATTTTATCTCTCGGCGCACCCGTTGGACGTATATAAGGGTAGTATGGAACGGCTGGGTATTAAGAGCTTTAATGATGTGATTAAAGGCATTAAACCGGGTGATGTTATTATGGCTAATTTAGCGGGATGTTTGCAATCCTTACAGAAAAAAATAGGCAAGAGCGGCAAACCTTTTGCTTTTGTCAGAATTTCAGATGCATCTGCCGCGTTTGAAGGGATTATGTGGTCGGAAGGGCTGATAAAATATGAGCAGGCTTTGCAAAGCGGATTACCGCTGTTTGTGCAGGCAAAAATAGAAAAAACGGCCGAAGATTTACCTCCGCGCATATTATTTAACATTATCAAAACTTTAGATGAGGCCATTACCGATAACTCCAAGGGGTTGATTATTGAAATAAACAGCGTTGAAGCCGTCAGACCGATAAAGAATCTTTTGCAAAAAGAACATTACGGTGTATATAAAATATATATAAAGCCGGACTTGAAAGATTGGGATGTGCGAATAGAACTTAAGAACGGTTATGCACTGGATAACGGGGAATTGCTCTCTTCCGTTCGTGCGGTTGCCGGCGTTACTTTAGTGAAGGAAATATAAATGGAAAACATAAAAAGATTTGGTTTACTCAGAGTTATAGGCAGAACAATAGCATACAGCTGGAAAATGTTGGATCAATGGCGAATGTATCTTTTTTATGCCGGCGTATTGACTGTTCTCAGTTTGATTTTCGGGCGTTGGTCATTTTCTTGCGTGCGGGAAGCAAAAGCGTGGTGTCACACTTTTTCCGGAAACATAGGGAAAGGTGTGAGTTATATGTTTTTCTTTTACACGATACTGATGTTTGTCTTTTTTTCGTTTGGTTATGATTTGTATAACAGTACATTCAAAAACACTGTATTTAAAATCAAAAATATAATTGTTTATGATAAAAACAGATTTAAAAGTGTTTTATTTTCCGTTGTTTGTTTGCTTGCATTTATTGTGCCGATTTTTGCAGCGGTAATGATTATCTTAAAGCCGGCAAATCCGGTGTTTGAGGTGGAATTTTTATATTTCATAATACTGTTTGCCTGTGTTGTCTTTAATGTAATTTATATTCGTTTGGCAAGTTTTATCGCACAATATTTGAATGACTATAAAATGCCGTCACTGAAAGCCATATATGAAAAAACAAAAGGCCGCGCATATGTTTCCATCGCGTCTTTTTTGGTTTTGGCTTTTTTCCTGTGTTTGGCGCAACTTCAATTTATCGGGAATTTCATACAAATGAACGCAAACGACACATTTGCCATGACTTTGATAACGGAGTTTTTGGATTATATTATAAAGTTGATATATTACAGCTTCTTTTTAGCACTCTTCCGTGCGCAAACCGATTTATTGGCGGAAGAAGACATTCCGGTTGCCGAAATTGCGCCGGAGGGGCAAAAAAAGGCCGCGGAACCGGTTGTTAAAAATAAAACACGTTCTTCAAAGAAAAAGACTGCTGCCAAAGCACAAAAGAAAACAACTACTCGGAAAAAGCCGGTCGTGTAAAATCGTAAAACAAAAAAACTCCCGCGAGGGAGGTTTTTTTATACTTCGTCTGCTTCAAAATCGCCGGTTTCTTCCTCTTCCGCATTATATTCAATACCGAGTTTAGCCAACATGTCATCGTTGATATCTTCGCGTTGTGCCACAATCCAATCCGGCACATTCGGACACGGCGGAATTTTTGCCATTGCAGTCATCTTCTTATCCAAATACCAACGCGGCGAATCCGCAATAATCGGGCGGTCAATATGGCTTTGCATTAAAACAACTTGCTTAAGCATCGGCAAACTTAATAATTGCGTAGAGCTGATAACCGGAATGCCTTGCAGTTGATAATTAACGTTTTTAGCCAACGGGTTAAAGTCTTTACCCAAGCTGCCCTCTGTTCGTGAGAAAGAGGAAACGCGAACGGTTTTGTTGCCGATCATCTTTGAGAAACGCTGAGCGGTAACTTCGTTGTTTTGTGATAAAATAACCTTGCAGGCTGTTGTGGAAATAACGGTTTCCAAATCATCTTTACCATATTTACCGGAAATTTGGCCCAAGTCTTGTCCGATAAGCAAATAAGAAACTTTTTGACCACGACCGACGGCCGGACCATCAATAATGGCCTTCATCTTCGGCATTTGCGGAAACTCATCGAGCACAAACAGGGCAGGGAAAGGCCCCATCTTACCGTCAGTACGATTTACATGGTTCGGCGGATTTGAAATCAGATAAGAACTCATCAATTCAATAAAGGTAGAGCTGATAACACCCAAGGCACGTGCATCAACCTGGTTAACCGACAGATAAACGGAAATTGGTTTCCACTCGCCGGTCACCGGATCTTTCATACCGCGTAAATCCTTAAATTGAATATCCGAAAAACTGGTACGAGCCTTAACGGCTTGGTTCTTAAATACGTTAATACCGGCAAATGCGGTGGAAAGAATGGAACCGCGCTCCTTATCCGGTGTGTTACTAAGAGTACTCAATTCTGTAATACAACGTTGCGCATAGCCGTAATTTCGTGCTTCCTTAATGGCATCTTCCAACATATCACGCGTCGGATCGGCCATTGCCGCCATCTGATCACCCTCATCCAAACGGCGCTGAATTTCATGCGCGGCATTAATTTGCGCTTCCGTAATCCACTCCATAATCATGGCAATACTTGCTTCTCGTCCCATCCAGCGTGACGGTAGTAAGTTCCATGTGCCGATAGGCAAATAGTTTTCCATTGTCAATGTGCCGTTTTTAAGATTTTGAATGGCGCGCGGTGCTCCCGGATCACGCATATCCATATAATAGCCTTCAAGAACTTCTTTGTCTTTCTCGTCCAGTTTTCCTTCATAAATACGACCGATAAAATAGTCATTGGCGCGTGCGCGCTCGCATTTTGAAACCACAAACTGAATAAATCCGGTTAACGCGGCACGACCTGTTTGTGACCAGTGCGGATCGGCACCGCCTTTCGGATCTTCCACCAAAATATTACACATGGAATCCACATACATATCGCGGTCCGGCCCTTGTTCCGGAATACAATTAGGCGACAAAGGATTCCAACTCGGATAATAAATACCTTCACTCGGGTTATCTTCGGCACCCCAGTTGATAATAAACACCGGTCCGACTTTTGCACGCGCACCGGAAGTTTTGTAGCAAAGTTCCGGCTTCGGGTCATTAATAACCAAGCTCAAGCCTTCCGAGTGAAAAATTGTCGGCATAACAACACCAACCGTTTTACCGGTACCCGGAGGCGCACAACAAAGAGTGGCTAATGTTTCTTTTAATAATAGGAATTTGCCGTCAAACTTACCGACAACCTGACAGAAGCCGTCGAATCCGAGTAAATCCATGTTTTTAATGTCACGTAATTCGGCAACGCAGGCAGAACCTTGAATATTAACCTGAAACTTATAAGGACTTAAAAAGCCGCTTATAATAAGCCCGACCGGAATGGTAATAAACGGCAAAATCGGCACCCACATACTCAGGGCAAACGGTCCCGAATAATTAAACATTATTTTGAACCATTTTTTATAAATGTTGAAAATGTGGTCCGGATTGGCAGAAATCATATTGAAATAGCGCTCAACGGCCGCAAAAGAACTTTTTGAAACACCGTGGGCAACAAGGTGCGATAAAGCAGGTGCTGTAATAAAAAGAACAATACTGATTGCAAGACAAATGAAGAACGTAATTGTCATCCACCGGACGGCTTTGTCATATTCTTTCCATTCTTCTCCGCGCTCTTTAGCCATATTTTATCACCTTATTTTAATCCATCCAGTATATTGCGGAACCGCTCAAAATTCTTCTTTGACATTGGTGTTCCGGCTTCATTTAAGGCCTTAGAAAAGAGTTTGATTTCTTTCGGGGCGCCTCGGTTAATGCGTGTAACGGCAATATCCGATTCGGCCCATATCTCAAACATATCGTCGGCGTTAATTATGTTGGCCATTTGAATAACCACAAATGCCGAAAGTTTTTGTTCAAAACCTTCCTCTTCCATCTTTTCGGCCAATTTATCACGAGCTATACTTAATTTACGCACCGGAGAAATGCGGTGACTGCTTTCTGAGAACCACAACGGTTCTTCACCATTGAACATTTCTTCATCGGCAAGCCAATCTCCGGCTTCGCGGTCAACAATACACATACATATTTCATCACCCGAAACACCAATATAATCAACAACGGATGAACCGATATTAACTTTTGAAAGTATAGTGTAACCCTTTTGAACCAAAGCATCATAAACAGGACCGTGAGAACTACTGTTTTCTGCGGTGTTCCGAGCTGATTTTTCGGCAGAACCGAATTTTGCATCGCGATCATTGCGTTGCTGACGCTCTCTGTCGTGTGTATCATTGCCGGAACTTTCACGCGTATTGCCGCGTCTGTCAGTTTTTTCTTTACGACGCGTATCTTTTTGATTTTTGCTACGATTTTGTGATGTTTCTTCAACAAAAATATCATTTTCATCATTGTCATCATCATCGTCAAAATTAAAGCGAACGGCGGGTTTTACAGCTTTTCCGCCTTGTCCGGATTGATTTTCCGAGTTGTTTTTCTTTTTGATATCTGTCTTTTCAAACGAGTCAATATCTAAATCAAAATCATCGCCGTCATCAAATTTAAATAAGGCATGATCAATGGTTGCGGCAACATCGGTTGTTTTCTTAGGTGCCGGCTTCGGGGCACTGTTAGACAACGCCGCAAAAGAAGTGGCCGACAAAGCAGGAGTCGCGGTTGAAGCTGTCACATCCGGAGTTGGGGCATCATCATAATCGGAAATAGGTACGCGGATTCCACCGACACCCGCCGGCCGAATTTGTTTATAAGACTTGCGTTTAACGACACCATACTTATTGTTGGTTGTAATAAGATTAACAGGTGTTTTTACCAGTTTACGGTACAGATAAACAGGGAAGGTTATAATCTTCATGATAATATCTTCCCAAGCAACCATGCTTAGTGTCCACCAACCGGTAATCAGCATCGGGAAAAATGTAACAATAAGCAGAACAAAAGCCCATTCTTTCGGTGCGCGGACAACCCATCCGGCTTTCCACAAAGCAATAGCCTGCCGCCAATGATCAGGCCAAAAAATATCAAAGTGCCAATTACAGAGCATAATCACGCGGATACCTTCCGTGAAGACAATTCCCCACAGACATCCGACAATTAATATGCGTAAAAAAACCACTAAGGATTTCACATCAACACTCCGTAACACACTATTTTTTCCGAGTATAACCACAAATTATTAAAAAAGTGATTATAAAACTAATTATTTTTTTCAGCGTCTATTTTCTCAATAATACGTTTACGAAAATCTTCGGAAGACGAATTTTTTTCGCTGTTTTGTTGTTTTTTTCTTTCCTTATCCAATCGTTCCTGTACAAGTTGATCAATTGTTTTCTTTTCTTCAACGACTAAATTTTTAATATTAACGTTTTTAACTTTAAGCTTATCACTGCCAAGGTTTGCCAGCCAATTCAGCGGCACGGTGAGTAATTTCATAAACTTAAAATGATACAGCTTATACCAAACCAAGAAACAAACGGGAATATATAAAAAAATGAATAAAAACATAATCAAGTCTTTGGCGTCCAGCGTTCCGCCGCTGTTCCAATAAGACAAGAAATCGCGATGGAGTCTCGGTGAGAAAATATCCAAATGATAAAACAGCGAAAACCCCACGCGATAAATAAGCGCCAATAGCAGAGCCCAAGCGGCAGATGCCGTCACAAAACAGATAAAATGCAAAATTTTTTTTATCATAACCTAAAACCTTGAATGGTTGGCTTTTATTACGTCCGCCAATGTCCGCGTGTCCGGAAAGTTTCTGCTGGTGTTGCCGTTGCCGCAAATTCTGTTTTTGCTGCGTATAAACTCTTCTTTTCGCTTTTGTATTTCTTCCTGTTTACCCTCGTTAGCTCTCTTGTTTCTGTTTGTTGCATCGGTGACTTTCTTTTCATGTTCGTCTGCCTTATTATTTTCAACAGCTTCTTCGCGGAGATTTTGCGGTTTTTTGTCGGGACTGCGTTCCTGATTTCTGGCAGGTTCTTCGTTCGGAAGCGGCTGACCGAAACCGGCAATAACTTCTTGAATCCCGGAATGGGAGTCCTTAAGCTGTTTTTTAATTGCTTTCTTTTCATCATCCGATTTGGTTTCAACGCATTTTACAACGCTTTCCATAGACTGTGCGGCGGAACCGGCAAGATTAACCAGATATTTTGAAAATCTTTCTTCTGCTTTTCTGCCGATTTCATTTTTGGCATCCAGACTAAGTGTCGCGAAAGGAGTGTTCGGAGCTAAACCCAATTCGGGATGCGTCAATAAATATTTTTCGGTTTCTGCCTGTTGAACAAGAACACCGGTCTTTAACAGATCTGAAGTAAAGAGTTTACTTTTGCTGTAAATTTTCTTTCTTGCACTGCCGTCCAACTTTTTGTCAACCTTTCCGGTTTTTGTGGCATAATCTAAAAATGCATACATTGCGGCCATTTTTGAAACATTTGCCAATTGTTGCGGCGCAAGGGTTTTAATAGCGGTTATGCGTTCTTCAATAAGCTTATTGAATACTTCCGGATTTTCTCTGTATTTGGCATTCCATACCGCAATAAGTTTTGCATGACGAACCGGATCAACGGCTTTGCATGGAGTCCAATCTTTCGGATCTTTGCCTTTATGCAATTTAATGTCATCTAAAGTTCTTTCAAAAACACTGGCTATTTCTGCAGGAGAGTAAGCATTTTCATTAATTTGTTTGCCTAAAGAACTGATTATACCTTCAGATTGCGCATAATTGATTGTATTTTGATGTGATTGTAAAACTTGTTGTGATGCATCAACTTTTTCGTTTTCTTTTTTAGATGTTGACGGTGCAGGCGACTTCGGACGAAGGGCGTTATGAAGCGCATCATTCGTTAGATTCAACAATTTCTCCGCACCCCAATTAACAGAAGCCAAGAACAAGTCATTAAACATAAAGTCAATAATGTCACACTCACGGATACGATCCATTTTTATATCGCCGTGTTTGGACGGGTCTTCTTGCGGTGCCGGTGTAATATCCGCTGTTTTTTCTTCCTCTTCTTTCTCCACATTTAATGGTTGAGGATTATTCTGTGTGCCGGCGACTTTGAAATTGGCATCATCGGTGGTTTGAGTAACGTTGAGCGCACCGGTGTTTTTCGGAGCGTTGCTTCTTTCCGCTTCTGCCGATTGCTGTGCTTGTCTTGCTTCTATTTCGGCGAGTTTATCTTTAAGTCGTTCATAATTTTCTTTCAAAACGGAATCTTTAGAAACACCGTCAGATTGCTTTTCCGATATACGAATAGCTCTTTCCGCAAAGTCTTTGTATTTTACTCTCTTTGCATATGCTTCACCGATACCCTTTGAATCATCGGGAGTACAAATGGCCTGAGCGAGAACATCATCATCAATATTTTTGAAAGTGTCTTGAATGGCTGTTAAATCATTCATTTTGGTCTCAAGCATATTTTTTATCTCTTCATTTTGGGTATGAGCCATTTTGTATTCGGCAGCATAGGTATTAAGCGCGATTGTTGTCATTACGCTTCTTCCGCCTTTAGGATTCGTTTCGGTCAAAAATTGCAACATGGCATCATTATTGATTTTTCCTTCGCTTTTTAAATCATTCATAGCTACCAATGCATTTTTAATCCCAACCATATTTTTAAAGCCGAGTGCACTATATTCTTTTGCGTCTGTATCAGCAGGAAACATTGCCTTCAAAAACTGTTCTTTTTGCGAATCGGAAAGCTGTCCGGTTCCATATTTTTCAACACCGGCCTTAATTAAACCCATATCCGGATTTTCGGCTTTTAACTCAGTGCAAAATTTTTCAAAGTCAAAATTTATACCGCTTTTTTCTTCTGTCATTTGAAAATCTCCCGTCAAACGAATTTCTCTTTAGTCAAATATATCACACAAAATGCTTTTTGTCCAGAGGTATTTTTTGTCTTAAACTTTTAATTTTTTCAAGAAGTCACCGATGACCGTGTTAATCCTAATACCATCTTTTGGCGTTACCTTAATCAAGCCGAAAAATCTCGGCTTAATTTTACTGAAATCTATCGGTGCAAAAATGGCCGGATTTGTTGTCAGAGCGGCAAAAGCGCCGTCAACATCTTTTTGAGCAACACGAAAATAGTTGCTGATCAGTCGCTCGGCATCTATCGGAAAATTTTTCTTTTTAACTGCTTCCGTGTAAAGTCGTTGTCTTTCTTTTCTGGCCAAATATTCTTCATACATAATACGTTTAATATGTTTTTCTTGATATTGCAGTAATTTTGCCTGATATGTCAATTCGCAGCTTTCCATATCTATTAAAATTTCCACATAAGATATTACGGCGAGTTGCAAATCTTGGTCTGATAATTTCTCGGCAAAATTCAAAAATTCTTCATCGGTAGACGTGGTCGGAAAAGTACCGACTTCGCTCGGAAATATTTTTGAAAGCAAAATCCAACCTTTAACCAAGTCATCAGATATCATTTTCCCGAGACTTGGTTTATAATTCGGGTGCAGAAAATCTATGGAAAATTCTGCTTCAAAAGGCTTATTTAAGTGCTTTTGAGACAATTTATCAACGGAAGATTTGTAATTAAGAAAGGCTTGAGCCAGTTCCGATTCTTCACTGCCGAGTTCCGGCATATTTTCTTGTTCCTCAACGGCTTGACGGGCTTCCGAAAAAGTGTCTGCAAGTTCTTGTTCAAAAGCCTTGGACAGCATTTCGTTTTCGGCCTGTGCCTCTGCACTCATCTGCGTTTCTGAAGATTCTCGGCGTTTTTTTTCTTCATCACTTTTAGTCTCATTATCATCCGGCACTTCGGCATTTATAAAATCTTGCAGGAGTTTTTCAAATTCATCATCCGCCGATATAATATCTTCATCTTCTGCCATTTGCATACCTTTCATAAAAAAGAATAATCTTTACTTGCTTTTCAGTATAATAGATTTTATTGTCATAATAAAGTAAATTAATTAACAAAGATTAAAATAATGATTGAACCGGATATCATAACGGCAGATGTCGGTGCGGCGGAAGGCAAAATGCGTCTGGATAAATTTTTAAGTTTGAAAATACCGGAATTGTCGCGCGCGCAGATACAAAGACTGATAGTCGGAGGTAATGTTTCTTCAGAAGACATTGTCTTGGCGGACAATGCATATAAGGTGCGTGTCGGCGACAGTTTTCAAATTATTATTCCACCGGCAACAGAGGCGGAGCCCGAAGCAGAAAACATAGAAATTGATATCATTTATGAAGATGAGGATTTAATAGTTGTCAACAAACCGGCCGGCATGACAGTCCATCCGGCTCCCGGGGCATACAGCGGAACACTGGTTAATGCACTGTTGTATCATTGTCGGGATAACCTGTCGGGAATAGGTGGTGTTAAAAGACCCGGAATTGTACACAGAATTGATAAGGAAACCAGCGGATTATTGGTTGTGGCAAAAAATGACTTAGCACATCAGGGACTGAGTGTGCAGTTTGCTGAGCATTCAATTGAACGTACGTATTTAGCGGTTGTTTATGGTGTTATGGTACCTCCGATCGGACGAATTACCGGCAACATCGGTCGCAGTAAATTTGACCGCAAAAAAATGGCAATTGTGGAAAACGGGGGTAAACCGGCAGCAACCAACTATAAAACTTTGCAGGCATTCGGACGAGTTGCTTCACTGGTGCAATGTAATTTGGAAACCGGTCGCACGCATCAGATTCGCGTGCATTTAAACAGTATGGGGCACGCGCTTATCGGTGACAAAGTTTATGTTAAAAATAAAAAGTCGGAACTTGCTTTACCGGCAGATTTAAAGAAATATGTTAATGAATTTCCGCGTCAGGCGTTGCATGCCAAAAGTTTGGGGTTTTTGCATCCGCGCACGCATCAATTTATGCAATTTGACTCTGAATTGCCGGCAGATATGATTGATTTAATTGCCCGATTAGAGGATAATTTTAATTTTAAATAAGCCATTATTTACTTTATAAACTAAAGTACGAATTGTCGTAAAAAACTTTCGTTCTTATGATTACTGCGGTCAATCAAAGGAGAACGAAAATGGATACATCTCTTATAGGACTTGACTTCACGCCTGAAATAAATATGGCGCGCTATTTACAAAAAATCCGTCAATATCCGTTATTATCACAAGAAGAAGAATATGCTTTGGCGGTAAAATACAAAGAAACTCAAGATAAAGCGGTTGCATACAAATTAATAACCTCACATTTGCGGTTGGTGGTTAAAGTTGTTTCAAAATATAAAGGCTACGGTTTGCCGCTTAACGAAATGATTTCCGAGGGCAACATCGGTTTAATTTATGCCATAAATAAATTTGAACCCGATAAAGGTTTTCGGTTTTCAACGTATGCTTTATGGTGGATTAAAGCATCAGTGCAAAAATATATCCTGAACTCATGGTCATTGGTTAAATTGGGAACAACCGCAGCGCAGAAAAAGTTGTTTTTTAATTTACGCAAAATAAAAAATAATCTGCAGTTAACCGACGATAGGGAACTTTCCTCGGAAATATTAAACGATATTGCCAATTATCTTGATGTCAGCGTACAAGAAGTAACCGATATGAATACACGTTTGAAAGCGCATGACGGTTCATTAAACTCTGTAGTTAATCATGACGATTCTGAAGGAGGCGCCGAATGGATGGATTTTATTTATGATACCAAACCGAATCAGGAAGATCAGTTGGCATATCGTGAAACAATGACGTATCGGCGCCGGTTGTTTAAAAAGGCAATAACCGTTTTGAACCCGCGGGAAAAAGATATTCTATATAAACGCC
>JAFVBT010000004.1 GCA_017479785.1 Alphaproteobacteria bacterium | reverse complement strand
GCACAACTGGAAGAATTTTTGGATGACGTTTCTGCCGGCAATATGGAATGGAAAAAACTGCTGACAGGTTTTTGGAACAAGTTTATCAAAACGGTTGAAAGCGTTCAGCCGCTACAGTTAACGGAAGTAATTAATCGCATTGACGAGGCATTGTCGGCGCATCTGTTTCCGCCGCGCGAAGATGGTTCCGACCCGCGAAGCTGTCCGGTGTGCGGTAAAGGTCATTTAAGCATTAAATTCGGACGGTTCGGCGCATTTATCGGCTGTTCAAATTATCCGGAATGCACATATACAAAGCCGTTAACGGATACTTCCGCCGAAGAGCAGGAAGCTGCTGCAAATGCCGCAATCAAGCCGGCAGCCGCAGAAGACAAAATCATGGGACAGCATAACGGCATGAATGTTTACTTGAAAAAAGGTCCGTACGGTTTTTATGTTCAGCTCGGGGAAGATGCTACGGCCACAACAGAAAAGCCAAAGCGCGTTTCTTTGCCTAAGTTTATTAAAGCCGAGGAATTGACACCGGAACAGGCAGAAATCTTAATTTCATTGCCGCGCCAATTAGGTAACGGCATTGAGGTCAACATCGGAAAGTTCGGCCAATATATCAAACAAGGTACAAAATCTAAATCTCTTTCCGGAGCGGATAATATCTTCAACATCACAACGGAACGCGCCGAGGAATTATTACAGGGAGTTACCGGTAAGCCGGAACCTAAGATTTTGGGCAAGCATCCGGAAACCAAAGAAGAAATTACCTTAAATCGCGGGAAATACGGTATGTATTTGAAATGCGGTAAAAATAATTATCGCATTCCGAAAGGTTATGCCCCAAGTTCGTTAACCGAGGAAGAGGCTGTTAAAATTGTGACTGCCAAAAAATAGTTAATTTTGTGGCAAAATTTAACAAATAGCTTGCAAATTTCATTTTATGCGTTTATACCTTTGGCAAAAGTATAAAATATTGAGGTATTGAATGAGTAAAGAAGAGTTATTGGAATTAACCGGTGAAGTTGTTGAAAAACTGCCTAATGCCATGTTTCGCGTTAAACTGGAAAACGGTGTGGAAATTTTGGCACACACTGCCGGTAAAATGCGTAAATTCAGAATTCGTGTTATGGTCGGCGACAAGGTTGATATTGAAATGACACCTTACGACTTAACCAAAGGACGCATTACTTTCCGCCATAAAGATTAACAAGGAGTTGCCATGAAAAATAATCTTTTGCTTTCAACTGCTCTTATTGCCGTAACATTTGCAGGCGGCGCAAGAGCGGAAGATTTTGTTGTATCCAAAACAGCGGCTTTTTTACCGGCAGGTCAATATGATAAAATTGATATTGATACCGGTGTTGTCTTTTTTGACAGTTTTCTGAGTGATGTGGGCGGAAACTACGCTAAAGCCAAAGAAGTCTACCTGCATGGTGATTTTTGGGATGCCGATCACGAGCCAATTGAAGGTGTTGTTATAACCTACGATCCCAATAAATTTGAAGGTGAAGGCAAACCGAGTATAGAATACCCGTTCCAAATCGGCGAAGCAACTTTGGAAGTTGAAGGTACATTCAAAGCTGAAAATACCCGTTTTGATGTGGCTTCATCCACTTTGATTGCCGATAAAATCATAACCCGAAACACCGACATTACTACAATGACTTTCGGTCACGAGGAGGCTAATGACTTTGTTTTGGCCGGAAAGAATTATGCGGCTCCTACGGGCACTGTCAACAGCTACATTTTAACAAATGAACTGACGCTTAATGTTGATGGTAATAACCCTATGGGTATCGGTGATGACCGAATTAACTTTATTGTTAAAGACGGCGTAACCCTGAACTTAAAGGGCAAGTCAGGTATGACCGCTGATGCGGTTGTTGACAACTATGAAGATTTCATGAAGGGCGAAGATACCGAATTAAAACAATATCGATTGGGCAAACAATATGGTAATTTGACGATTGAAGGCGGAAAAATCAATTTGTCCGGACAAAGTATTATGTTGGCAACAAATGATATTACCATCAGCGGGGGTGAGGTTAACTTTTCCGATGAGGCACAAATTGTATCTTTAGCCTTTTATGATGCTGCCGATGAGGATTATACTTTCAAAAATCAGGATAGTATTTTTAAGGATTTCGGGCGTTTAGACGGTGCTTACGGCAATTTCAGAATGACCGGCGGCACGGTTAATATCAACGGGAATAATCAGATTACCGGCAAAGATTATGTTACCATTGCCGGCGGTACATTAAATATCAATGTCAATGCAACCCTTTCAAATGTCAGTTTGAACGGAGAATCTTTCGGAAATACCGGTTTCATGATAACCGATAAGGGTGTTATGAATATCAGAGGTACATTGAATTCAATAGCCAACATTGAGGGAAGTTCGCCGGTTGCCGTTGCCAACGGAGGTATCTTAAGATTAAGCCATAACAAGGCTCTTATAAAAAGTGCTGTTGGTGTCTTAAATAAGGGTACGTTGGAAATCGGTAAAAATAAACCGACAATTACCGGTCCGGTTATTTTTTACAAGGGATCAACCTTCGGCGTTACAATGGACAGCCATTCGGCTCATGGTGTTTTAAATGCCGATGTCATTTTCAAAGACGGTGCATCCGTCACAATATCACATGACAGAACTATGAAAGTCGGTGACAAATTTAAGAATGTGAAATTTATCAACGGGCAAGTTGCCGCTGAAAACAAAGATTTATCAAACGGCCGTTTCAGAATTATTTTGAATAACGACGGCACATTTGATGTTGAGTATCTTAAATCGGCCAGAGACCGAGTAGCCGAAGTCGGCGGTTCTGAAACAGGTATCGCAGACGCTTGGGACAGTTTGGATGTCTTTGACAGCAACATTATGGCAAGCATTAAAGGTTTGTTGGATGAGTTGTCACAATATAATGCCGTCGGCTATGCCGAAGCCTTAAGAACACTGGCACCATCGGCAGCTCCGATTGTTCAACAAACGCAATCAGAAACAGCCAATCAAATTTTCAATGCCGTCGGCTCACAATTAAACGGCGGTTCGCACGGTCATGCAAACGGCATATCCTCGGGCGACGCGTTCAACGATGTTTCCTTGTGGGCGCAGGGTTTGTTGAATCATGCCAAATTAAGCAAAAACGGCCATTCCGGCGGATTTTCTTCTGACACATGGGGAACAGCATTAGGTATAGAAAAGAAACTCAATCACGCTGTTAAAGTCGGTTTGGGTTACGCATACAGCAAAACAAATATTGATGCAACGGGACGTGATACCGATGTTAAAACTCATTCGGCTTTATTGTACGGTGAATACAAACCGAACGATTGGTATGTGAACGGTATTTTATCGTACGGTTGGTCCGATTATGAAGAAGATAAAAATGTTGCCGGTAATAATGTTAAGGCAAAATATGATGCCGAAACCTTCGGTATGCAGGTTATGACTGGTTATGACCTCCATACAAAATATGCGATTGTTACGCCGGAAACCGGATTGCGCTATGTTCATATCAAAACGGATACATACACCGATGCAGCCAAACAGCGTATCAAAAGTCGTAATTCAGATATTGTAACGGCGGTTATCGGCTCAAAAGTCAGCCATTCAATGACTTTGGCAAACGGAATGCGTTTTAAACCGGAAGCCAAGTTAGCGTTTACCTACGATGTGGCGCATGATGATGTAAAATCTACCGTTACATTGCCGAATGGTTCTTCATATAACGTTAACGGTAAGGCGCTGAATCGTTTCGGTGTAGAAATCGGCACCGGTGTTACAACGGATTTAAGCGACAATACGCAGTTTTTCGTTGGTTATGAAGGCAAATTCCGTCATCATTATCAAGATCACAGCGGACAGATTAATTTGAAGTATAACTTCTGATTTTTTCAGGCAAGCTTTGAGCGGATTTGAAAGAACTACCTGGTATTAAAAACAAAACTCTCTCGCAGTTTATGGCAGCGGGGGGGGTAAGTATCTGCATCTACCGCAGAAACCATGCCATTACATAAATCATTCCATTGAGGATTTTGTTCGGCAATGAGTTTTTTCTTTGTCTTCTTATAGCATTTTTTCAGATATTTTTCGCGTTCAATAGCCGTCTTTTCATCTTCATAAACTTCAAGGTAAACTAGTTTATGTAAATTATATTTACAGGTAAAACCCTTATGCATGTCGTTCTTATGCTCCCATACGCGGCGAACCAAATCATTTGTCACTCAAACATACAATGTGGTATTATTCTGATTCGTCATTATATAAACATACATATTCTTCATATTTTCAAAGTATTATATTTGTTTATATGTGTCAACGAATTAATCGGAAGATCCCTTGACGTTTTCTGACGAAAACGAGGGATGACATTTTTTAATTAAAATACAGTCCGATGATGGCGAGAAAGCCCAAAATCAGTGCAAGAAGTTTCGGCTTGGTGAATTTATCTGTTCTAAACAACACCGAGAGGAAAAACATTACAAAAATGCCCATTTGCTTAATCGCCACCACAATCGTCGGTGCATCGTTAATAAAACTGAACGTTTCCAACACATAGTAAATCGTTTCCAAAATACCGATGACAACCGCTAAAAAATAAAAGCCGTTCCACCAGTGCGGATTGGATATATTCTTCTTATTGTCATCTTTCCCCTTAAGCGAGAGATACCCGAAATACGGCAGTGCCGCCAGATAATAACTGATATTGAGTGTGATTTCGTTGGCACCATATGCCGCCGCAATCTTAATAAAATAGGTTGCAATGATATAAAATAACATTGTTCCGAGCGTTAACACAATCCCTATCGGCTTAACCGTTTTGAAAGTATTGTCTTTTTCTTGCATGGAATTAAGCGTGAAAAGTGCAATGGCAAAAACAAACAGTACCAATAGCGCCGCAAAGTTCAACGATAGTGTGATATAACCCAGAACAGAATCAATAATCATAGCTATAAACAGATTACCGCTTTGAATTAAGCCGATTAAGGCAATCGGAATATATTTTAAGGCCTTGATAAAACAAATATACCCGAGCTGAATCAGCACACCGTGCAATATTACATACGGCAACGCCTTAAACGTACATTCAATGCCTATAAACGCGCCGATAACCAATTGCCCGATAAAAGCAATCAGTGTCAACAAAAACACCAT
Source organism: Alphaproteobacteria bacterium (assembly GCA_017479785.1). GTDB lineage: Bacteria > Pseudomonadota > Alphaproteobacteria > RF32 > CAG-239 > RUG410. Next base: position 1,836 of record JAFVBT010000004.1, on the reverse strand, counting down.
TTTATGAACATTGTAACGGCTGACCGCATAATCAAGTGTGGCATCGGAACACGAACCGAATAAGGTCGCCAAAACGGCAGTATATCGTTGGTTACTCATATGTTTTAAACTTCTTGCAGTGCTTGTAAAACCTCGTCAACATGGCCGGCAACTTTGACTTTGCGCCATTCTTTGATAATTTTTCCTTGTGCATCTATAATAAAAGTGGAACGCTCTATTCCCATATATTTGCGTCCATACATAGACTTTTCTTTCCAAACACCGTATTTTAAGGCCAATTCATGATTTACATCGGCAACCAGCATAAAATTAAGATTTTGTTTTTGCTGAAATTTTTGATGGCTCGCCACACTGTCGGGACTAATACCTATTACCTGCGCATATGGCAACAGCCGATTAATATTATCTCTGAAATCACAAGCTTCTTTTGTGCAACCCGAAGTGTTATCTTTCGGATAGAAATACAAAACGGTTTTTGAACCGGTTAAATTCTTTTCGCTGAACTCAGTGATATTTCCGGCTTTATCAATTGCTTGTAAAATCATAATGTTCTCCTTTGGCTTTATTTGTATATATCATAAGCATTTTAGCCTGATTTTCAATAGAAAAAACTCTCAACTGCCGACAGTTAGAAAAATTACCCAAAGCCGTTACGCAAAAACAAAAAGCTGTCAGCATTTCTGCCAACAGCTCTCGGAGTTCAAAGTTGCCTTTCGTATCGTCCGTTTTTGAAGACGAAGGTGCGGGTTATATCCTGTACACCACAGCTGCAGATTGCCAAGTTGCAAACGACCGTACCGGTTGTTTTGTTAATCTTGAAACCGTCCTCATGCGGTGAATATGCTATGAGATGCGGCCTTTCGCCAAGGTGATACAGGGCATACTTGCCTTCATCTTTCTTGACTTCAAGCAGATTGCTGACAGCCGTCTGGGTGAACTTCTCAATGCTCCCGAAATAGCGATATTCCGGTCCCGCCGTTTTGTAGTATATTTCCATAAGGTCTTTATTACCTGCCCAGTAAAGTGTACTGTTGGAAGCAACCTCAATAAACGGCACAAGCTCAATAATTTTGTAGCAATCACCCTCTTTAATCATCGGGATTCCGCCACAAATCAAGGCATTAGCTGTTCCTCCAATGTGGATATAGTTCCACTCCGGCAGTTCTACATAATCTGTTGGAGATTTGACAAATACTTTCTGTTTGTGCGGATAGATACTTTCCGCCACAAACGTAAAGTTTGTGCCTATCCACTGGACGTACAAAAGCTCTGCATACATTCTAAGTTCATAACCATATGTACTTGGAGTGTAAATTTTCTTTTGCAGTTCCGCCATATCATCAGGGAGTTTTGCCGCATCCGTAACAATGCGATAAGCATCGGAATTTTTTGCCAGCAAGTGCATTGTCTCGCCGTATGCGGCATAAATTCCACCATCTTCACCCCTGAAAACGTTGTCAAACAACGGCTCAAACTTCTCGGAAACACCAAGCAGCTTGAGACTTTCTTGGTCTTTTGTATAAGCCATAATACTATAATTACTCACGCCTTGTCGTGAGGTTCTTAATGAGGTTCTTAAATAACTACATTATAATTTCAATTCTAAAGACGATTTTAGACGAAAATCTTGGAGAAAGCAAGCAAAAAAATCCTGTTGTTATTTTTTAGTGTTCTTGAGGGCAACAAAAAACAGACTGTTACTCGTTAAAGCCAAAATATAAAAACACAGCATGGCGGTATAAGGGCTGGTCATATCTGCCAACATTCCGATTAAAACGGCGCAGAGTGAATAAAACAATGAGCCAAATAAGGAAATAATTGATAAAAGGGTGGCTC
>JAFVBT010000039.1 GCA_017479785.1 Alphaproteobacteria bacterium | reverse complement strand
TTGAGCACGTTCATCTATTAAAAACGTTCCATCGGCAAACAGGGCTAAATATGGTCGATATTTTATATCAATATTCGCCTCTTTATGTGCCGTTATACAAACTTTGCCGTGTGCATACAATTCGTTAACCGCGTCTTTTTGTGTTATGATTGTGTTTATCATCACCGCCTCCGATATTTATTATTTTGCCTTAATCAAATTTTCCTTCAGTTGATGATAAACAGCTTGTGCATTCTCATAAGGAATATTTTGGGCTTTTAATAAATCAAAATAAGCCATGGCATTGTAAATGATGTCGTTTTTGTAGCCGTTTTTTTCAACTCTTTTATCCAAATTTTGCTGCATGGCAATTAAATGACGGGCATGAGTATTGGTTACAGTTTTCAGCTCTTTCCAGTCTTTCCAACCGACAAATTGCGCCGCCGCATCTTGCGCAAAAACAGCCGACACACCAAATATTTCACTAATAAGCACAGCTTTTTGTCGCATCATTTCCAGATAAATATCACGGGCGCTTTTTTGCCGCTTATAAATTTCCTGATACAAGAAATCTATGCAATAATCCGGCACCAATTCTGCCGCAAATTTAATTTGAGGAAAGCTCCGACTTAAATCTTCAAGCAAATACTTTTGCGTCACATTATCTGAATAGTATTTTTCAGAAAGCACCAGTTTTCCATCATCAAACAAGACATAGCGATGATAATCCGGTGATGTTAACTTCTCATCAAGAAATATATCACGATAAGCTATGCGTGGTGTTAAAATGCTGATACATGTGCGATTCGGTAAAAAGCTTTCGGCATATTTTTCGGCTGTTGCCAGCTCAAAAGCCTTAGTTTGCGATAAATTTTTTGCCTCATCTTCCGGCGAAATATACCAATTATATTGTTTGGCTCTCTGATATAGCGCTTGCAAATACATCTGTGGCACATAAATCGGATGCATCATCGGCTCACCACAAAGCCGATTTTCAAAAAAGTTGGTTTCAATATCGCCATGAAAACTATCACTGTGTTTATATTCTTCATCAACAATATATAAGCCGTTATTGAATAAGGCGAGTATTTGCCGATATTTCGGCTCAAAAAATTTATCTTTAGAAGCTGTTAACAATACATTTTCACCGTTAAAACAATAGTCGGCAAATTCGGCCGGCGAACTAAAGGTGCGAAGAACTAAATCTTCATCGCTAACCGGTAAATCTTTAGTTATGTCGTGAATATTTATCAGCAACTTGAAGTAGTCTTGCCATTCTTCTTTATTCTGCGGGGCATAAATGTCTTTTATCACATAACCATGCAGAGCCAAAATTTTCCGAGCTTGTTTGATTGTTTTATCGGCATACACCGGCAGTGTGCGAACAACCAAAACGCCGTTGGAAAAATATTGAAAATTCGTATGTTTTAATAAAGGTATCGGCACTTTTTGATTTTGCACAAAGCAGAAACCATGCGGATTTTCCAACATAAATTGTTCGCACATTTTCTCTGCTTTTCGACGCGCCGAAAAATGCCAATCATAAGTTAAGCAATCTCCTTCGTTAAACAGTTTTATTAATAAATTTTGCGTATTCATAACACATACTCCTATTTCAAAATATCGGGAATGTTATGCAATGCCTGCCTCATTGCTTTTCCCTTTTTTGTTAAAGTTGTGCTTAAAAAATGATTATTCCGTCCGGATTCGCCTTATAGGCAGGATGCAAGCGCTAATCGGCGCTCTTATCCATAAATCATTTACGGTGTTTCAAATACCGGCGATATTCTTCTGCCAAAGGATTTTCGTTATTAAAATTCGCCGCCAAATTTTTGCGCCATTTTTCGGCATCAATCAATTCCCGCGCGTGTGTTTCATCTTCAATTTTTATTGCACGCCAGTTTTGCCAACCGGCCATATTTGCCACCACATTAAGCGCTTCCATATGGGTTAAATCAGTCATTCGCTTTAATTTTCGGGCTTTTTGCTTGAGCATTTCAACATAAATTGTCGTTGCGCCTTTTTGAAATTCCGGTAGACGGCGATAAAGCTGCTCCAGATATTCTTTTGATATTTTCTCAAAGTGGAAATTTAAATCAGGAAAATATTTCTTTAATGATTTAACAAACGGCTTATCAGTTTCATCATTATATACCGCAACTACCAAACCATCGGAAAACACGGCATATTGTTGAAAATCAGGCGACATAAAAGTGGAATCGATATCCGGATTGACCACTGTTAGACAAGTGCGTTTTTGGAACAAATTATCGATGTATTTATTCATTTTTATTAAATCATCGGCATTCACACGTTTCGGCAGTTTTGCCATTGTTTCGTTAGCAGAAGAAAACCATTCATATTTTTCAGCTTCTTTATAGAGTGCATCAAGATAATCTTGTGGAATATATTCTTCGGCCATAATGCAATAATGCAATAAATAATCGGCATCAAAACGGCTGACTTTGCCATAATTTTTTGTTCCTAAACGGCTGCGATATTCTTCGGAAACATAATAACGCCCGTCTGCAAAAAGCGCCATAAATTCACGGCAATGCGGTGGCAATAACTCATCTTTCGAAGCGGTAAGCAAAATATTACCATTGGCAAAACAATCATGCACGAAATCTTCTTTATTGGGCAGAGGTTCAACATATAAATCCTCTTTATATGAATATTTTAGTAAGGCCTGTGTTGAAATATAGCGCAAAAAATCAGAATAATAAAATATATCCATTTGATTTTGCGGCCCATAAATTTTATTAACCGGATAGCGACGAATCTGAAGCGCTGTCATAATACGTTCCAGATCTTCCGCATCTTGCCGATATGTTTCGTTTTTGGAAAACGATTGCGGTTCTGCACAATGAACGAGCGTGCCATCGGCAAAATAGTGGAATTTGGCATGATACGTGCCTTGCCGCATTTTTGCGGTTTTGGAACATATACGCGAATATTTTAGGTTATGCTCTTTTTCAAAATTTTGTTGCAATTCTTTGGCATATTGCCAAGCAGTC
>JAFVBT010000038.1 GCA_017479785.1 Alphaproteobacteria bacterium | reverse complement strand
GACCGAATTTTCGGTCGGTTTTTGTTTTGATTTTAACAAGAAAGGAGTTCCAAACAATGTTAAACACGGTTATTGATAAAAAGGCCGTTAAAGAAATCGGGCTTGAGTTTTTTAAACTTCGGCATGAAAAAGGTTTGTTTATATATTAGGTTGCCAAAAGAACGGATATACCTGAAAAAATTATTGAAGGGATAGAGTTGGGAAGATATGTAAAATACGGCAAAATCCGCAGACTTGCCGAATTTTACGGTAAAAAAGCGCGGATAATGCTGGAATAAAAAAGCACTGATGTTCATATCAGTGCCTTTTCTTTGTTAGCTTTTTGCCTTAGCAAATTCACGGATGCGGCGCTTTATGTGCATCAATCCGTGCCAATAGGGCGTTCCTTCCGGTTCTTTTTCTCCGCTGAAAGGGTTTTTGCCCGAGAAAGTGAATTTTGCCACAATCTCTGCCGGCGTGAAAAATATCGGTTCGCTGGTGGAAAGTGAAAAAATTGTCTCGTTCGGGACTAACTCATTGGGACCGAAGACGCAGTGTGGCCCATGCCAGATGCAGCAGATAAATTCTTCCCGCGGCTTATCAAATTCCACATAGCCGTAGCCATCATAATACCCGCCGACAGGCTCTTTTGCTTGAACGGAAAATCTGCCGAAACCGTCACCGTATGCCTTAACTGCATACTCCTTAAACTGCTGAGATGTAATCATCTCAGGTTCGTTTTTTTCTTTTTCTTCCATAATTATTGTGATTTAATTATAAATTGTTGTGAACTATTGTACCGATTTATGTGCGTTTTGTCAAGAATTAAAATTACTGTTTTGCTTGCAAATTGCGGCAAAATATTATATTTCTTTAGAAAATCTTAAATATAATGGTCTTAAATAAACTAAGATTAATACAAAACAAGGATAAAAAATGATTGATAACACAGAAATTGTAAGAGATTCTTTGGTGCCGATGGTTGTGGAACAAACACCGAAGGGCGAACGTCAATTTGATATATTTTCGCGCTTATTGAAGGAAAGAATTATTTTTTTGACCGGTGAAGTTGATGATACGGTTTCGGCACTTGTTTGTGCGCAACTTTTGTTTTTGGAGGCGGAGAATCCGAAAAAAGATATTTCACTTTATATCAACTCGCCGGGCGGTGTTGTTACTTCCGGTTTGGCTATGTATGATACAATGCAGTACATTTCTTGTGATGTGGCAACAATTTGTGTCGGTCAGGCTTGCTCTATGGGCTCGTTTTTATTGGCCGGCGGTGCAAAAGGTAAACGCTATTCACTGCCGAATTCGCAAATTATGATTCATCAGCCGTCCGGCGGAGCAAAGGGACAGGCGGCGGATATTGAAATTCAGGCAAAGCTGATTTTGGATTTGCGTAAACGCCTGAATGCCATATATGCACAAAATACAGGGCAGAAACTTTCGGTGATTGAAAAAGCAATGGACAGAGATAATTTTATGACACCGCAAGAAGCTTTGGACTTTGGTTTGATAGATCATATTATTACAAATCGTGATGAAATAAAATAGGTGAATTATGAAAGAAAAAGATAAAGATAAGGAAGATTTGTTACATTGTTCGTTTAGCGGCAAAAGCCAGAAAGAAGTTAAAAAACTTGTGGCCGGCAGAGGCGTGTATATTTGTAACGAGTGCATAGATGTATGTCATACAATTATGGAGGAAGATTTATCGGTTAATCCCGAAGATGAAAAAAGTACGGAAAAATCACCTTTCGGACAGGAATTGCCGACGCCGTCCAAAATTAAGAAGTTTTTGGATGAGTATGTTATCGGGCAGGATTATGCCAAAAAAGTGTTATCCGTTGCCGTTTATAACCACTATAAACGCTTGAATAATCCTAAAAAAGAAGAAGTGGATATCACCAAGTCTAATGTAATTTTAATCGGTTCAACCGGATCGGGAAAAACATTATTGGCGCAAACTTTGGCAAAGATATTGAATGTGCCGTTTGCCATTGCCGATGCCACCACGTTAACAGAGGCAGGCTATGTTGGTGAAGATGTGGAAAACATTATTTTGAAATTGGTGCAGAATGCCAATTATGACATAGAAAAAGCGCAGCGCGGCATTATCTATATTGATGAAATTGATAAAATTTCACGCAAGAGTGACGGTCCGTCCATAACGCGCGATGTTTCCGGCGAAGGTGTTCAACAAGCACTGTTGAAAATTGTTGAGGGAACGGTTGCCAATGTTCCGCCGCAAGGCGGACGCAAACATCCGCAGCAGGAATTCTTGCATGTAGATACCAAAAATATCTTGTTTATTTGCGGCGGTGCGTTTGCCGGTTTGGAGAAAATTGTTGAAAAGCACGGCACGGAAAACAGCAATTCCATCGGGTTTGGTGCCAAAGTGGAAAAAGACGAAAAGACAGTCGGCCAAATTTTGAAAGATGTTCGTCCGGAAGATTTGATTAAATACGGCTTAATTCCTGAATTTACCGGTCGTATCCCGGTTATTGCAACGTTAGATGATTTGGACGAGGAAGCCTTGATTAAGGTATTAACCGAGCCGAAAAATGCGCTGGTCAGCCAATACAATTCTTTGTTCGGTATGGATAATGTGAAGCTGACGATTACACCGGAAGCCTTGCATGCGGTTGCCAAGTTGGCTATTGAGCGCAAAACCGGCGCACGCGGTTTACGGGCAATTATGGAAGAAATCTTAATGGAATGGATGTATGAATTGCCGGATAAAAAAGATGTGGCGGAAATCATTATTGATGAAAAAGTCGTAACGGAAAAGGCATTACCGAAATTGGTTAAGGCAAAAATGAAAAAATCCGCATAAAGAAAACATCAGAATTTTATAAGAACGGACCATCAAACGGTGGTCTGTTTTTTTATAGTCTCTGCTTGTTCAATAATATCTGTTAAAGATAATTCCAATGCGTCAACAATCATAATTAAGGTATATAGCGTCGGTCGGCGGTGGTGGTGAAATATGTAGCTTAAAGATGCTTCGCTTAAGTTTGTTTTTTGAGCCAAAGTATAATTACTTATTCCGAGATGTTGTTGTTTTTCTCGGATAATATCGACAATCAGGTCACTATAAATTTGAGCATCTCGTATTTTCATAAATTTTATCATAAAACATCTTGACAATTCTTATTACTTAACTATAGTTATGTAATGCAATCTCTATGATCTTGTCATCACTTGAGTGAATATATTCAGACCATGTTAAACATTTAAGGGGACTATGACTAAAGTTAGTGTAATTATTCCGGTATATAATACAGGCAAGTATTTGCGCTGTTGTCTGGATAGTGTTACAAAGCAAACTTTGTCTGACATAGAGATTGCATGCGTTGATGACGGTTCAACCGACAATAGTTCGGAAATTTTGCAGGAATATGCAGCAAAAGACAATCGTATTAAGGTAATTTCTCAGGAAAACAAAGGTCAGTCGGCGGCACGCAACTTAGCATTGCGCATGGTCAGCGGCGAATATGTTTTC
>JAFVBT010000037.1 GCA_017479785.1 Alphaproteobacteria bacterium | reverse complement strand
GTATGTGGCGGCAACCTATCTGATTAAGGTGTCGGCGGCGTATGGGGCAAGCGAAATCACGCTCAACCTCGGCTATTATGTAGCGGCGTTGCCGTATTTCGGCTGGCTTGCGCTTAAAGGCAAAGATGATGATAAAAAAGACACTTCCAACCCGCGCTGGTATAACGGCTTTTATTTTCTGGCCTTTGCTATCGGCATTTTGGAAACGATTTTTTATGTGTTGGAAACATTCAGCTTTATTAACGACACGCCGACCATCGTGATGGCAATTAAGCAAATGGGGATTTTTGTGATGTTCTTCCTCTCGGTGCTGTTTAAGACGGATAAATTCACGCCGCAAAAACTCCTCGCGCTTATCCTCGGCTTTGTTGCCATTACCGGACTGTATTTTAACTAAATATAATAATGAGTCATCCCTCCAAACCATGAGGTTTGGTCAAGGGATCTTCAAATTAATTATTTGACAGAGCAGAAATTTTAACTTAATCATAAAATATGAAAAATATGTATGTTTATATAATGACAAATGCAAATAACACCTCATTATACGTTGGGTTAACAAATGATATAGTGCGTCGCGTATGGGAGCATAAAAATGACGTACATAAAGGTTTTACCTGCAAATATAATCTACATAAGTTAGTTTATTTTGAAGTTTATGAAGATGAAATAACAGCTATTGAACGAGAAAAATATCTCAAAAATGCTATAAAAAAACGAAGAAAAAACTAATCACAGAGCAAAATCCGCAATGGAACGATTTATATGATGAAATAACTCCAATTTAATTTTGAAGATCGCTTGACGCATTTGCCTAACGGCAAAGCGAGCGATGACATTTGTTTAATTCGTCTTTGTTGCCATTACCGGACTGTATTTTAATTAAAATTCACATTACCAAAATTTTATTCTTGACAAATAATGCAAAAAATCTTGGACTTTCTAATACCTGCGGTTTAATTCCCAATTCCAAGCTGTCCGAATAATACCTTTAATATCGGTATATTTCGGGTTCCAGCCCAAAATTTCTTTTGCTTTGCGATTATCGGCAAACAGCCTTGCCGGATCCCCCGCACGACGCGGTGCATATTCGGTCGGACATTTTTTTCCGCTCACTTCTTCTGCCGCTGAAATAATCTCTTTAACCGAAGTACCGACACCGGTACCAAGATTAATACATCCGTTATATGATCCCAGTTTTTCCAACGCCAACCGATGTGCCAAAGCCAAGTCTTCAACGTGAATATAATCACGAATGCACGTGCCGTCCGGCGTGTCATAATCCGTGCCGAAAACCTTAATATTTTGACGCTTACCGCTGATAGCTTGCAGTACAAGCGGAATGAGGTGCGTTTCCGGCGTATGGCTCTCTCCGATTGAGCCGTCAACCGAACACCCTGCGGCATTGAAATATCTTAAGGCAATATGTTGCAATCCGTAAGCCTTTTCATAATCGGCGAATATTTGTTCTATCATCAATTTTGTTCGTCCGTAAGGATTAATCGGCGCCTGATTGTGCTTTTCATCAATCGGTGTGTATTGCGGTTCACCATAGGTTGCACAAGTGCTGGAAAATACAATTTTTTTAACACCATGCGCCAGCATCGCATATAATAAATTGAGTGTACCGACAACATTATTGTAGTAATATTTTTCCGGTTGTTCAACACTTTCGCCCACATAAGCAAATGCGGCAAAATGCACAACGGCATCAATTTTATTATTCTTAAACAACATCTCTAACGAATAAGAATCCAATAAATCTGCGTGCACAAATTTAGCGCGCGCATCAACCGCTTCGCGATGTCCGTATATCAAATTATCGGCAACAACAACTTCATAACCATTATCTAACAAATGCTTTACCGTATGCGAGCCGATATAGCCGGCACCACCCATAACTAAAATCATATATACACTCCTAACATGTTATACTCAACATCCAACCTTATACCGCATTTAAGATTTATAAACAAGTCAAAATTAATATGTTTTGCCGATTTGAGCTTTTAACATTGCGGTTTGTTGCTGTTTGGCATATGTATTTTCTCTGCTCGGATTACGACTGACAAGCAAAACATAGCTGTACGGCTCTAAGCTGTATGTACTGTTATCATTGATTTTTTTGTGCTTACCTGTTGTATCAAATACAAGTTCCCATTTTTGTTTATTCGGTGGCGGCGGCAATGTAAAATCTACAACCCCGTATGTATTACCGCACATCAAAATCATAAAATCATCATCAGAATTTTTATTTGATGCCGGATTTTTTGATATTTCACCGTTTTGACCGTTAATTATACATGCCAGAATATGATTATACGGATTATTCCAATCACCGTTTTGCATTTCTTGCCCGTCCTGCCGTATCCATTCAATATCTTTACGTCCGTTAGACGGTACGACTTCACCGGAAAAAACATCCAAATTGGCAAAACTCGGATGAGCGGCACGCAAGGCTGTCAGTTTGCGGATATGTATGTATAAATCGCGTTGCTCTTTGGAAAAATTTTTCCATTTCAGCCATGTCAACTCATTGTCCTGACAATAAGCATTGTTATTACCAAGCTGGGTACGAGCCAGCTCATCACCGGCACAAATCATCGGCACACCGCGTGATAAAATATTAGCCGACATCATAGACTTAAGGCGACGAAACGCAATTTCTTTGCTTGGCGAAACCGACGAGTGATTGTTGTTATTACCGTCATTATTATTTTCATTATTTGCCCAGTTATTTTTTTCATTATAATTAACGACATCATAAGCGGTAAACCCGTCGTGTGCGGCAACATAGTGCACATATTTTGAGGTTTTTTGCCCATACCACAAACCTTCTCCGCCGGAAATATGACCGGCAAGTTCGCCCACAACCCATTCATCTCCGCGATAAAAACGGCGAACAGCGGCCTCATGTTTATCGTTCCACTCCATCATACCTTTCATATTGCCGCGATAATAGCCGCCTAAAGCACTCCACGGCTCACCGCTTATTTTAATCGCTTGCTCTTTAGATATTTTGCGAATAATTCGCATAAACTGACTGTTGGCATCAAAACACGTGTTGCCGTCTAAAGCGCAATCACCGGCCAAATCAAATCTGAAACCGTCTACCCCCATGTCACGAGTAAAATAATTCAACGAATCACTAAGCAACCGCCCCATCATTAACGTATTGGTATCCATACTGTTTCCGCAACCGGTGGTATTAATAAAATGCCCCTCCGGCATCATACGATAATAATTCGGCGCATCAAGCCCTTTATAAGAGAGCAAATTCTGCTGAGCACCGAACTCGCCGGTATGATTATAAACAACGTCCAACCCGACCTCTATACCGGCCTTGTGCAACTCATTGACCATTTTCTTAAAATCTTCACGCGTACCGTAACGCTTATCAAGCGCAAAGTGATTAATCGGATTATAGCCCCAATAATCGCTCAACCCCTTTTCTTTTTTGAGTTGTAAACCGCCGCAAGTGGTTGTCACCGGCATAAGTTCCAAATGCGTTACTCCGAGAGACTTTAGATATTGAATAACTTCCGGATGCGCAAAAGCCAAAAACTTGCCCCTGATTTCTTCCGGCAAATCCGGATGCACGGCGGAAAATCCTTTCACGTTTGCTTCATAAATAATGGTATCTTTCCATGCTATGCGCGGCTTTTGGTGCAAATACGGATATTTTTTTGCATCTTCCGCCGGATTATCAAAAACCACTACCGATTTCGGAACGGCATTTGCACTATCCATATCATTTGTTAAAGAAATTGCCGGATCTTCCCAATCTTTCAATGATGAAGATAATTCCTTGGCGAACGGATCAATCAGCAGTTTATGCGGATTAAAATACAAACCTTTTTCCGGTGCAAACTCCCCGTGCGCGCGATAGCCGTATTTCTGTCCGGCATTGACATTATCCAAAGCGACAGTCCAAACACCGTTTTCATTCCTTGTCAGCGGAATCCTTTTTTCCTCTTTTTCATCATCTGAAAACAAACACAATTCAATTTTTTGCGCGTTTTCAGAAAAAACGGAAAATAATGTTTTTTCACCTTGTCTACTGACTCCGAACGGAATTTCTTTTGCCATGGCAAACCTTTCAAAAAGCAAACATCCTACTATAATATACGACATTTCGGGCATCTTGTCAACATATCACTTGACAAAAATTCAAAAAAGATATATATTGAGAGAGATAATCAGAATTATTAATTTAAAAAAAATAATTATGGAAACAACAAACATTATTCCTCATCATTTGTTTGAGGAAAGAGATGCGGACAGTGTTTTGCGTCTCTTAAAGGAAAACCCGAGAGTAGCAGTCGCTTTGGCTGATGAGCCATATTTGTTTGAACAACCCTTCCACGAGGTTATGTTCTTGTATCTGGCTCAAGAGCACTACATCGCCAGTAATGTTCCGGCATTCCTATTTGAACAAAAGCGGGTTGATGAAATAACCGAAGCAGTCACGAATCCGTTGATTCTGATTGCCCGCGAAAATCAAGCTCAGTTGCTGGAAAAGGAATTCCGGCCGGCCCTGTTTGAGTATTTGCGTCATCACTCGCTTTGTGAAAGTTGTCAGCCTCTGCTGTTTGAAGATGAAAACGAAGATGCGCTGGAATTTTTCATTGAGCACTGGGTGCTTGGCGCAGAGGGTGAGCGCAAGCTGTTTGATATGCCGTATTGTGCTAAGTATCTGATGAAATATATCTCGTTTCACAACTTGGTGCACTCGGAACACGAATTGCTGTTATTCAAACACGACATGGGCGCCTTTCGTGAGAAGTACATTCGGCAATCTGATTTTCATTGCCGAGAAGCGGAAAAACTCTTGTTTCTGCCGCTTTATTCTGCAGATTTAGTACTGTACGTAAACTGTGGGCGAACCTTCTTCAGCGACCACATGCCGCTGTTTGAGAAGGCTGTTCCGTATACCTTGTACAATCAATACGTACAAAACAAAAAACATTAAGAAAGTACCCGAAACACCAAGTTTCGGGTACTTTCTATTTAATAAACTTATCCTGCAAATGAACCATATTATGTTTTTTTATTTCTGACTTAGGCGTAAAATCAAAAAAGAAGTCATTGATATTTTCGTTAACATTATTTTGCCTGCCGTTTTTATTCAGCGCAAACTTATGATTAAGAGATGTCACTCTTCGCTGTGGTGTAACGGTATTGCGCGCCATAAATGTTGTGTCCACATAAAACTTTCGCCCGTCAATCTGTACCTCGTTCCATGCATGACCGATAGCGCCTGCAACATCTCTCTGACGATATTTTCTTTTAATACTTACCTGATTTTTCAACACATAACCGCTTACCACTTTTACCCGAGAAACCCCGGCAATGCGTGCCATATCAGCAAAAAGCTCGGCAAAATCGCCGCAAATTCCCGCACGAAGCTTTAAAATATCGTATTTGTAATTCAGTTCTTTATAGTTCACAACCCCGTTATTATACTTATATTTGTCATAGGCGATATGCGAAGAAATCCAATAAGCAATAACCTTCAATTTTTCATAATCATCATTATATGGTTTCGTCAGATAGTGTGTTAAAGAATATTTATTTTGGCTGACATTTTTCGGTGTGTTAAAGGCATGATTTTTAATTGCGGAATCAAGAGAAAAACATGGAAAAGCAATAAATAAAAAAGCAATTATATAACAAATAATTTTTTTAATGTTCATGCCTTATTTTTGACCTTCCGCCACTTTTTTCAAATCAGGCTTACGTGCCAAGACAACATAACCATAAACCGGATGATCCGCTTCATTGCGTAAAATATCCGGTTCAAAAAGAATTTGCCGCAAACCGGCGCTTTTCAACACACGTTCAACATATGAAACACTGTGCACAAAACGACTGCTCGGCGCCAAAAAGAAATCATTTTTATTGATATCGTTTTCGGTAAAGGTAAAAGCAAAAATGCCGCCGGGTGTTAAATTACGTGATACCCGCACAAATACTTTGGTCAAATCACCGAAATAAGTCAAAACATCTGAAGCTGTTATTATATTATAGAAAGCATTACTGTTTTCCAAATAATGACATATATCATCGCATATCAACTCGGCATAAACTTTTTTGGCCTTGGCAATTTCAAGCATTTTTTCCGACAAATCTACCCCGATTAATCCTTTATAAGCGGCAAATTTTTTGATTTTTTCGCCACACAAACCGGTGCCGCACCCCAAATCCAAAATATAATATTTAGAAAAAATTGAGGTTTTTATGTTTTTACGCAAAGCCTCGGCAATCAGTGTCGGCGCCTGATAATCTAAATCGCTTAGTGTTTTATCAAAATCAGGTGCAAAAGCATCAAATGTATTTCTAATAAATTCCGCATCCGAATTTTGTAACAATCCGCCGTTTACCAATGCACTGCCCATATGCGTTACAATTTTATTATTCGGAAAGAATTTCAGCCATTTTTCGGCAAATTTCCGAGCCAAATCCTGACTCTTTTCCGAATAGCATTCATAAAGCAGATACCCGAAATTCAACTGCAAATCATTGACCGGATCCGGTGTGTTTTTAAGATAACGCCACGCAAACAGCAAACAATTTTCCCAATCACTTAAAGCGTGATAAGTATCGCTCAAAGAATTCAATACATCTATCTTGGTATTATCCAGTTCCAACACCCGCAAATACATATCAACGGCTTTTTCATAGCGTCCCATGGCATTATAAATATTGGCAGCCAGAAGATGCGCCGTAACACTTGACGGATGTTTTTGCAGTGCTTTTTTGGTAAAGTCCAGGGCCAACACATACTTTTCAAGGTAAAAATAAGTATTTGCCAGATTAATCATTGCAATATAGCTGTTGTTATTATAGTCATACATTTTTTGATAATACTGCAACGCTTGCTGATAATCATTGCGACAAAAAGCAATATTGGCCAAATTTTGCCACGCGGCAACATTCTTATCGTTAATCTTCAAAACCCTGCGGGCAAAATCTTCGGCAAGCTGGAAATCTTTAAGTTCGTAGTATATTGTAGAAAGATTCAAATAAGCCCCTTCTGAATTCCGATTAATTCTCAAGGCATCGTTATACAATTCTATGGCTTTGTTCTTATTGCCGAGAGCATCATAGCAATTACCGCAAGAAAGCGCATAACTTTCACTCTTGCTGTTTGACTGCAAGAGAAGTGTATAAATTTCAAGTGCTTTGGCATATTCCTTTTGACTGTACAGCAAAGATGCCTGATGCTCTAAATTTTCCATTTGTCCTCATTAAAATCAACTGCGGCAGAGTATATCACACTTTTATGTAAAATAAAAGTAAAAAAATGCACAAATTTTTCTATTATATGCAAAAAAACTATTGACGGATAAAAATTAATATAGTAATAATTATCCTCTTTATGGGGTTGTGGCGGAACTGGTAGACGCGCCAGACTCAAAATCTGGTTCCCTCGGGAGTGGGAGTTCGATTCTCCCCGGCCCTACCAATAACGAAAAGCTTGCAAGTTCTTTTGCAAGCTTTTCTGTTTGCAAGCAATAAAAAAATTTCAACAAAACATCTGGACTTTTGCGCTTTGTTTATGTTAGCATACTCCGCAAAGGAGACAAGAGATGACTATCGGACAGATTATCGCCTTTTTCATATGTGCCGCTTTAATTTATGTGGTATATGCATACAACAAAGGTATTATTTATCGCAACTATGTGCGCGAAGCTTTTTCAACTATGGATGTATATTTGAAAAAACGTTGGGATTTATTGCCTAACCTGATTGAATTGGTGCAAAACTATGCGCAATATGAAAAAAATCTTTTTACCACGCTGACAAATATTCGTACACGTGAATATTCCTCTCTCAGCAACAACGAGAAAATCACCGCCAATCAGGAACTCGGACAAGTACTGTCCAAGTTTAATGCCGTGGCCGAAAACTATCCGGACTTAAAAGCCAATCAAACATATATCACGTTGATGCAACAAATGGACGGCATTGAAACCGATATTGCCAATGCCCGAAAATATTATAACGGCACAGTGCGTGAACTCAATACGTTTTTAGAAATTTTTCCGACCAATATTATCGGCGCATTTTTCGGAATTGAAAAAGCCAAGTTATATGAAATCAGTGAAACTGAAAGAGAAAATATTAAGGTTTAAATTTAATGTTTGTGTTGAAACGTATTGTTATTGTTTTTCTTTTTGCGTTTGCATGCATTAACGTATGCCGCGCCGCCGATTTTTCAATAGAAGAGTATGACATAGAAATGTTAATCGGACGCAATCGTGTTGTGAATGTGTACGAGCATATCCGCACACATTTTACATTACCCTCCCACGGCATATATCGTGATATTCCGTTGAAAAACAGTGATATAACCGACATAAATATTAATCATCCGTACAAAGTCAGTTCGGACACCGGCAACATGCATATCAGAATAGGTTCGGAAAATGCAACGGTTATCGGCAATCAAGACTATAACATATCTTTCAAACATCATCTGTATGGCCGCTCTGATGAATTTTATTACAACATTATCGGAACAGAGTGGCCGGCAGAAATTAGAAAAGTTCGTTTTAAAATTGTTATGCCCGCACCTTTTGATGCAAGCAAAGTCGGAATTTCCATCGGGCAATACGGTACCGAAGGTTTTGACGGCGGGGCGCAATTTGCCGTTACGGACAACATTATCAGCGGTGAAACCTTGCAGACCTTACCGCCATATAACGGCATAACCGTTCGCATAGAAGTGCCGCAAGGTTACTTTTTACAAACTCAAAACCCTTATGAAAAATGGGTATTTATCGGAATTATAATTGCCGGCTTATTGTCTTTTTCCATTTGGTTTTTATATGGTCGCGATCCGCATATTACACCGGTGGTGACTTTTTATCCGCCTAAAGATGTTTTGGTCCGCGAGGCTGAACAGGTTTATAATGAAAAAACCACTCGAAAAAGTTTGATTGCAATGTTGATATCTCTGGCACAACAAGGTTTCTTAAAAATAAACGCCGATAAAAAAGATTTTTCAATAAGCAAAATAAAAGATTATGACGGTGCCGATTCGGCAGCACAACGCTTTATGGACGCTCTTTTTTCCGAATATGAAACAACCGTAAAAAAGGATGACTTGGAAAAATCTCCGACGTTTTACAAAAAATGCGATAAAATCCTAAAACTGATAAACGGCCGCAAGACCAGATTTTTTTCGGCAGCCTCCGTTAGCGCGGTACGCAAATTTTTTATGCTTGTGTTAGCTGTTTCATCTGCATTTTTAACCGTTTTTTCACTCTGCCACTATCGCCTTGACGATAACTTTGTCGGCGTGCTTATCCTCGGATTTATGGTATTTTTATACGGTTGTAACTTCTTAAAAGCGCCGCTCCGTTTGCTTTTTCCGACACTGTTTCCGTTTTTTATGCTGCTGACTGTTTGCTATGATTTAATCAAAGACATAGATCAAAGCAACATTCTTCAGATCATTTTCGGTCTTATTGCCACGGTTACCTGTATTACCTGTTATATTGAATTACCGCAGCTCAATTTCACCGGAAGAATGGTAAAAGGTCAGCTTCTCGGCTTAAAAAAATTTATAAAAGTTGCCGAGAAAAAACGCTTGGAAACGCTGGTTGAAGAAAATCCGTCCTGCTTTTACGATATTCTGCCATATGCTTATATTTTAGGTGTTTCCGATAAATGGATTAATAAATTTGAAGATATAATGAAATTACAGCCTGATTGGTATATGGGACGGCCGTTGACACTGGACGGCTTCAACAACTTTGCCGACACAATGCAACAGGTATCCATGCCTTCGGTTGAAAACGGCGGCATTCGCCGTTCCAGCGGCGGTGGCGGCGGATTTGTCGGCGGCGGTCACGGCGGCGGTGGCGGCGGCTCTTGGTAAAAAGTTTATAATTTATCCGTCTATTTAAAAACGCTTTTTACCGATTACCTATAATATTAAGGAGGAAAAATGCGTTTTATCAAACCCAGAAGTCTGAATGAAAAATCGTTTATCTTGGATGTGCGTTCACCGGAAGAATATGAAGCCGAAGAGCTGAAATTACCGCATGTTTTCAAAAGTTTGAACGAACTAAATCCGATAGAGTTTATCCGTGAAAACAATTTAACAAACGAACATACAATCAATATAGTCTGTGCCTCGGGAATTCGCGCATCCCAAGCCGCTGAAATGTTTGAAAAAGCCGGCTTTACCAACGTTGCCGTCGTTATCGGCGGCATGGTGGAAGCCGAATATGAAGGTGTGGAAATTATCAGACATTAACTTGTGATTTGACACCCGCAGTGGTATAAATTCTTCAAAGGAGGAGTTTATGCCTGATTGGACATTGGAAAATAACTTTAACGGATACGTTTGCGGCATAGATGAAGCGGGACGCGGACCTTGGATTGGGCCGGTGGTTGCCGGCGCCGTCATTTTTTTAGATCGTAATATATCGCCGGAGTTGCTGAAAGGCATTAATGATTCCAAAAAACTGAGCACCAAAAAACGCGAATATCTGTACAATTTGTTGTTACAAGAAGCTGAAAAGGGGCGCATTTGCTTAGGCATTGGCGAAGCAAGCGCCGCAGAAATTGACACTCTCAATATTTTACAGGCAACCTTTTTAGCCATGAGCCGCGCAGTTGAAAACCTGAGCATTAAACCGACACATGCCTTAATAGACGGCAACCGATTGCCTGCTGAATTTGCTTGCCCGACGAGTTGCCACATCGGCGGAGATTCCTTATCTTATTCCATTGCAAGTGCCAGCATTTTAGCTAAGGTTTACCGTGACAGATTACTGCAAAAAATGGCTTTAAAATATCCCGGCTACGGCTTGGAAAAAAATGCCGGATACGGCACAAAAGATCACATTGAGGGTTTGAAAAAATTCGGCGTAACACCGGAACACCGTAAAAGTTACAAACCGATTAAAGAATTTTTGGCGCAAAGCGTTTGAGAATTTGCTTGCGTTTTTTCAAAAAACAGACTATATCAAAACAAGGCGCAGGCGTAGCTCATCAGGATAGAGCGACTTCCTCCTAAGAAGTAGGCAGGCGGTTCGAGTCCGCCCGCTTGTACCATTTTTAAGCAGTTTAAAATGTATCAAATAACAACAACAGATATTGAAGCGGTAAAAAAATACGGAGCGGAAGTGTTTTGCATAACCGAACGTTTTGCTGTTCCTATGCCCGAGCTCACTCAACCTTATAATTTTATCAATCCCAAAGATGCCGGCAATGTTCTCGGAGAGGAACATTTGCGCGGCGATGGTAATGATGTGTTGTTGCTGAATGGTGTTACAAATTCACAAGGAGTAACAATCAAAGATTATCTTCAAAATCATCCGCTAAAAAACGCGGCGGAAATACACAATTTTCTCGTCTTTTTATCCGACATCGGCACTAATGATGTATATGCTTCCGATTGCGACTATCTGCAGAAAGAATTTGAAATTAAGGAAAATAAAATCAGCGTCGGTTTCTACACGCGCCGCCGTGATATTATTTACCGCGCGGCACGCCTTAAGGAAAGCTGTGTTTTGATTAAACGCAACAATTTTTCACAATATGCCGCAAACGATGCGTTGCTGATTGTGCCGGAGAATATAGAAGAAACCCGCTTAACAAACGTTCCGGCAGATTATCAAAGCTTATCCGGTAACATTCCGGATTTAGAAACACTCAAACCGCGCTCTTAGCTTTGGCATATTCTTCATAAACATCGCCGAAAGGTTCAAGCACGCGCGCTAAAACTCCTTTTAACTCAGAGATACAAACACCATAGTTGGTGATGGCAACGCCAGCTTTTTCACATTTATAAATGCGCGAAAGTATTTCGCGCCGGTTAATTGTGCAACCGCCGCACTGAATAACCAGCTTATAGTCAGATAAATTCGTACCGAAATCACAACCGGAAACAAAATCAATTTGCAAATTCTTCTGCGTTTTCTTTTTGAGCCAATTCGGAATTTTAACGCGACCGATATCATCTTCCATTGCATGATGCGTGCACGATTCGGCAATCAAAACCTTATCGCCGTCTTTGAGCTTGTCTATCATCGCCGCACCTTTAACCATTTTTGCCAAGTCCCCCTTGAAACGCGCCATCAAAATTGAAAATGTTGTGCACTTAAGTTCTGCCGGTGTTTCTGCCACCATCCTGTCCACAATTTGCGAGTCGCAAACAACCAATGCCGGCGGATTTTTGAAATTATTTAATACCATACGATAGTCATTTTCCTTAACCACAAGAATATTTTGTTCATGGTCTAAACAGTCACGAATGGCCTGCACCTGCGGCATAATAAGTCGCCCTTTCGGCGCTTCGTAATCAAGCGGAATAATCATCATCACCGTTCCGTGTGCCGGCGCCAAATCTCCCAACAGCGGCGGATTATTCATAAAATCCTCGGGACAAACTTTTATAATTGCCGCTTTAATTTCGTTCAAAACACGGTCACGCATACTTCTATCTGTGGCATTAACGGCAATGCCGTCCGTAGCCGTCACCTCAAATTTATCGGCCTGATTATACACCTTAATCAACGGAATTTTTCTTTCCTCGGCCATAGAAATAATTTGCTCTTCCGTTGCGCCGATTTCATCGCCCTTGCAAACAAGAAGCACAATGTCGGCACGTTCCAACGTTTGCCGCGTTTTGCTCAGCCGCTTATCGGCAAGATTGCTGACATCATCAAAACCGGCAGTATCCAACCACAAAACCGGCCCGAGAGGTTGCAATTCTTGTGCCTTTTCCACCACATCGGTTGTTGTGCCGGCCACCGCCGAAGTAATGGCAAAATCCTGCCCCGTCAGCAAGTTCAATAAACTGGATTTACCGACATTAACGCGCCCTAAAAGGGCTATTTGTAAACGTAAAGATTTCGGTGCGCCAACCATTTTATTCTCCCAAAAAATTGTGCCAATTCTGCGTCAAAATTCTACTTAACTGCAATACTGTCAGTCCGAATATCTGCGCAATTTGTTCCGCCAAGCGCGGCAAATTTTCCGGCAAGCTCTCGCCATTTACATTGTTTTGATAAGGCCCGTCGGTTTCCAACAATATGTGATTTATATCCAGATTTTGCAATATTTCAATCATATTTTTTTTGCGCAAAATTGAAAAATTAATCCCGATATAAAATCCGTGTCTTTGAATATTTTTTCCCCATTCCGCCGAGCCCGTAAAAGAGTGAAATACGGTTCTATCCGGCATTTCGCCAAATAACTTTTGCATTTCTTCATCTGCCTTAACCGCATGAATTATTAAAGAACGTCCGTAGCTTTGTGCTAATTCCGCCTGTTGCAGAAACACGGTTCTTTGGACTTTTACATCGCTGTTTTTCAACCTGTCTATTCCGCATTCACCGACTATCGCCACCGGATTTTGCCGCAAACGTTGTTCCAACTGCTCTGCCCAATTTTTTGGTGCTTCATTGATATACCACGGATGCACCCCGTAAGCCGGAATTATTTGCGGATATTTTTCTGCTATCTCGTCAACTTTACCCCAATCACTCGGATGTGCCGATATATTAATAAATTTTGTTACCCCGCATAAAGCTGCATTTTTTATAACATTATTAATATCTTCTGTTTTATAGTCCTGTAAATGAATATGTGAATCACAAAATTCCATGTAAAATCCTTTTGTTTGGAGGCATACCGATGAGTATTTTCAAAAAGAACGCAGCCGATGTTTTTACACAACCGACTTTGGAAGTTAATTTAAACCGTTTAATTGATAATTACAAGCAACTTTGTGAAATTATTGCGCCGGCTAAACCATCCGCCGTGGTTAAAGATGATTCCTATGGCTTAGGTGCGACTATGGTGGCGCAGGCATTATATGAAAACGCAAATTGCCGTGATTTTTGGGTGGCACATGCTTGGGAAGGTCAAAGAATTGCAGCATTGGTGCCGGAAGCGAACATCCGCGTTTTGCAGGGCATCGGTGCCGACAGTGTGGATATCTTTGCAAAATATAAGTTGATACCGGTCATCAGTTCGCCGGAAATGCTTGCCTTTTGGAAGGCCCATAAAATTGACGGCATTAAACCGGTTATTCATGTGGAAACCGGCTTAAACCGCTTAGGTTTCCGCGAGCATGAAATTAAAGAATTATCTAAAGCAGATTTAAAATCTTTTTCAATGGTTATGAGCCACTTATCTTGCGCCGATGAAAAAGACCACTTTATGAATCAGCACCAGCTTGATAATTTCAAACAGATTCGCAGTCGCTATTTTGCCGATTTACCGGCAACCTTATCCGCCTCAGACGGTGCTTTTTTGGGACAGGAATATGTTTTTGATATGGTGCGCCTGGGTGCGGCCATGTATGGCATAAACACCGCACCATATCGTCCGAACCAGATGCAAAACGTTGTCACCGTACGTGCGCCTGTTTTGCAAATCGCCGACTTGCCGAAGGGCGATTTTGTCGGTTATTCGGCCACTTATCGTGCTGCAACAAAACGAAAAATTGCCATTGTATCCATCGGTTACGGTGACGGTTTACCGCGTTCGCTATCCAATACCGGTCGGATATATTTTAATATTCAGGGAAAAGTCAATGAAGCGCGCATTATAGGCCGCATGTCTATGGATAATGTCATTTGCGATGTAACGGATATTGAAGGATTGAAGGTTGGTATGTTTGCCGATATCATTAACGATATTTATACGTTAGACGATATCGCACGCGATGCCGGCACAATCAGTTACGAAGTCGTTTCACGTATCGGCAAAAATCCGCGCTATAACAAAAAATACATTCTCGGCTAAAATTTTACGCGTTGCGCATCATTTTGATTTCTGTCGCATAGCCTGCTAAATCATTCGGTGTTTCCAGAATAATCGGCAATGAACGAATTGCCGGATGATTAACAAAGTCCACCAGAGCTTTTTTGCCGATACACCCTTCACCGATTTTGGCGTGCCGATCTTTGTGTGAAGCAAACGGCATCAGGCTGTCATTCAGGTGCACGGCTTTCAGACGATTAAGTCCGATAACTTCATCAAAATAACACAGAACCCCGTCTAAGTTGTTGACTATATCATAGCCGGCGGCAAAAACATGACAAGTATCCAGACAAACCCCCATCTTATCCGAGAGTTTCACGCCGGCAATGATTTCGGCCAACTCCTCAAAAGTTGAACCGACTTCCGAACCTTTGCCCGACATGGTTTCCAATAAAACCGTTGTTGTTTGTTCCGGTTTTAAAATTCTGTTCAGCAAATCCGTAATCATACCGATACCCGTTTCAACACCTTGCCCAACGTGTGAACCCGGATGAAAATTATAGTAATTGTTCGGCACAAATTCCATACGTTTCAAATCATCGGCAAACACCATTTCGGCAAATTCACGCGTTTCCGGTTTATCCGAACACGGATTCAGCGTATATGGCGCATGTGCAACAATCTTGGCAAACTTGTGCTCTGCCGCATAGGCATTATATTTTTGAACATCAGCCGGATCAATATCTTTTGCCTGCCCGCCTTGCGGATTACGCGTAAAAAACTGAAAAGTATCGGCATCTATTGAAGAAGCTTCTTTGCCTATATGCAAGAAACCTTTGGAAATGGATAAGTGACAACCTATGTGCAGCATTATTTTTTCTCTTCAATAAATTCCATAAATGACTGCCCGTCTATCAACAAATCGGTGATAATCGGCTCAAACCCCGCACTGTACGAAAACTGTAATTTCGCCACACCGGCATTTACTTTTTGTGTTAATTTATCCGACTGCTCGCGCTTAATATAAAACGTGTATGTGTTATTAAAATTACTTTTCGGGCAAACATTATCGGCAAATTGCGTGCAATCCGTATGTTCCCAATCCGGACGCAAATACATATAATAACCGGAAAAGAAATCTTTCGGATCATACCCTTGAACCGCCACTTCAACTTTTTCAAAATGGCTCATATAATTTAGGCGCAACATACACACAGCCAACACAAACACCGGCAGCAACAACAGGCTTGTCAAAATCTTATTTTTCATCTTTCTTCTCCCAGATTATCTTGCTGTATTTTGTCAGCAACAATGTTGTGGCAATCAATAGCACCCCGGAGCCGATTAAATACAAACCTAAATGCTGCAAATTTTCCACATTGCCATAATAAACCAAAATACGTAATACAGCTAAAATAATGCCGGTATTAAACCATTTGCGATTGCGTCTGAAATAAGCACAACTGGTTATAACGGCGCAAACAATCAAACTCGGAATGATATCATAAACATGATCACCAAATGTAAAAACAAACCAAAGTATAATAGAAAATACTGCCAATTTGGCCAATTTTGACATATGATTATACAAAGCATAAATCCATATCAACACACAAAATACTATCGGCAAATATTCCTCGGCACCAAACCAATCAGACCAAAAAGATGAATGTTTATAAAAGAAATATATATACATATTTTGCAGCAAAATACCGATTAAGAACAGCGGCATAAAACTTTTACGCTTCATTTTGCAATTCAAAGCATATACCAAACCTGCCGTAATAACAATCGGCAAAGCAAATTCAAAGTAAGCCCCCATTTGACGTGCCGCATCTATTTTCGGTAACAAATGTGCAAAAAATGAAGCACTGCCATACATCCCTAACAAAAACAATCCGCTGTAACAGCGCAAAGGTCTAACAATCGTTTTATTGTTCTTATCGGCAAAATTCATCCATATTTCATAAGCCAAAATAAACACAAAAGCTAAATATGTTCTGAGAACATTCAAAATCGCATTATCAAACCGATAGAACGGCGGTATATTACCGGCATCGCCGAACACCCCCTCGGAAACCATTTCGTTAACCATATACGGCATATAACGACACCCGAAAAAGAACAGCGGTGTCCATAACCACAGCAATCGCGGAGAAATAAAAATCAACGGCCAACTTATTAAAGCCCATAAAAAACAGGCATTTGCCGCATTAGCATGCAGATGAAACACCTGACCGATTAAACCGATAACACCCATAATTAAAAAAGCATAAACACAACAAAGAACCTGTTTTAAAATCGGCTTATCTGCTTTCATTGTCCACCAAATTGCACCGGCATTAATCAGCATTGCAACCAAAGCTCCGCCGAGTTTTACCGCATCCGGAATATTCTGCCAATTAGCCGCAACTTCGGCAACAATTCCCAAGCCGACCAAAAAAGATGCAAAATACAATAAAACCATTATCCAATAATTTTCTTTATTCCCTGCTTCGCTCGGTTTGATCTGATTTAAAGTCACCATTTTAATCCCCTTTATTTTCAGCCTTCAACATAACTTCCGGCGCCTCAATTCCCAATAAATACAGCATCAAAGTTAAAACATCTCTGACAGTTTTTGCCAACCGCAAACGTGAGGCTGCCAACTTTTTATCTGCCGCACTCATAATCGGACAAGCATTGTAGAATGTGCTGAAAACCTGAGCTAAATTATATGTGTAATCGGCAATAATACTCGGTTCCTTTTCCGTATGCGCACGCATAATTACATTATGCACTTGTGCCAATTTTAAAGCCAACACACGCTCTTCCGGTGCTTCTAAAATCACATTCCCTTCTTCCAATCCGCCGCTTTTTGCTTTACGCAACACCGAATTTATACGCGCTATGGCATATTGAATATACGGACCGGTTTTACCTTCAAACTTGGCAAAATCTTCCAACTCAAAAACATAACCGGAAGCACTCGTATTTTTAAGGTCTTGGAATTTAATTGCGGCAATAGCAATCTGCTGTGTCAACTTATCAATTTCGGCTTTGCCGTAACCTGCAACTTCATTAGGTTGCGGCAGAGATTGACGTACTTTATCCTTTGACATTTCAATCAGCGTTTCCAAATTCATTACGCCGCCATCACGCGTTTTAAACGGTTTGCCGTCTGCACCGTTAACCGTGCCGAATACAATGTGTTGCAATTTAACATCCGGTGCAATACCAAGCTTTTCCGTTGCTTCAAATACTTGTTCAAAGTGAAGTTGCTGACGGCTGTCGGTGAAATATACGATTTCCCGCGCTTTTAATTGATCCGCACGCATTTTAATTGTGGCAATATCCGTCGTATGATACGTGTAACCGCCATCCGATTTTATCAAAATAACCGGCGGTTTCGGTTTATTGCTTTCTTCCAAACGGATGATTTCGGCACCGTTATCTTTCTCGGAAATACCTCTCTCGCGGGCAATTTTTACAACTTCACCACAGGTTTCATGGGCATCACTTTCTCCCCACCATAAGTCAAAGTTTACATCCAACTTTTTATAGTTCTCACGAACCGCCTTCACCGATTCTTCACGCAAATGTCCCCATGCTTTCCGGTAATTATCATCGCCGTCTTGCAATTTTGCGGTAATTATGCGTGCTTTTTCACGGGCATTTTCATCTTCTTTACAGCGTGCATTCGCTTTTTTATAGAATTCGGTAATTTGGGCAATGTTATATGTATCAACCTTATTCAGGTTACCATCCTGATGTTCTATTTCTGCTAAAATCATTCCCATCGGCGTTCCCCAATCGCCCAAATGCACATCTGAAATCACATCATTACCGACAAATTTTTCAATGCGTTGGATAGATTCGCCGATGACACCCGAGCGTAAATGTCCGACGTGCATTTCTTTCGCCACATTCGGACCACCGTAATCCAACACAACCTTATGCGGATTTTCAACCAAACCGCACCCTAAACGCTCATCTTCGGCAATTTTATCAATATCTGCGGCAATGAATTCATTTTTCAGTTTAATATTTATAAACCCGGGACCGTCCACCGAAATAGATTCGCAAAAATCACATTTTTCCAACTCTGCCGCAATGGATTCCCCGATTTCGCGCGGATTCTTATGCGCAATTTTTGCCAAAGCCAATGCGCCGTTGCACTGAAAATCACTCAAATCAGCGCGGTCAGAAACTTTAACAAAAGCAAATTTATCATCTAAATTCAATGATTTAAATATCTTTTTCAATTCAGTATTTAATTTATTTTCCAATAATAAATTCATTTTACATCCCTTATTTTACACATTGATAATGAGCATGGTTCGGCAATAACAATTTGCCGTCAAAATACGTTTTCTGCACAAATTCGGCATGTGTTCCGGTATTTTGCGCCACACATTCGGCATCGGCCATTTCCTGTAATTTTTCATCACTTGTCAGCCAACCGTTATAACAAATAACCGGTTTTTCAGGCGTGGACGGACCGGTGTACAACTGACTCAAATCACTGACTCCCGGATGACGTCGCCGATCAATATACGGCTGAAACAAACTGCAAGCCGCCAAAAAAAACAGAAATAAACACGAAATACTCAATTTTAGACTAGACAATTTTAAAAACTCCATTAAATTATATTATCAGTTATGTTATCATATACAAATAATATAAAAATGAAAAGCGAAAATGAATACATAGGCGACGATAAATTTAAAAAATTTCTGGAACACTATAACTGTCCGTCTCCTTTAGAATTGATAAAGTTGCGCTTCGCCGGTGCAATATGCAGTCCGAACAGCGAATTGCGCCCGACAGATGTTATATCTTCGTTATGGCCGGACAATCATACTCCGCGGTTGGAAACAAAAAAAGAAGCAGAACTGTTCTTCAAATTTTTTATGGGCTTGTGGGATGAAATATTCCAAAATGTCTGCCAAAATCAGATTAAAATGCCGAATATTTCCGAAGAACAAGATATCCGAAAAACCTGTCTGTATCATAGCGAATTGCTTGAACACGGCTTTTTGGAAGGCTTCTGGGGCGGAAAAGATAATGTTTCAATTCCGGCCTACATTGCCGAAATTGTGGATTCTCTTTCGCGCATGGCCTCGTTATATGAAACTTTAGCCACCAAAGTCAATCAAAACACGAAAAATGCAGTGCAAAATGCCGTTCGTGACTGTGATGCCACGGTTAACAAATCAATTAATTTTATTATTCAACATTTCGTTTTACCGCACATGGATGAACTGAAACGTACGGTCAATTAATTATCAGAGGTACAACAATGAAAAAAATAATATTCGCATTTATCTTTTCCTTACTGTTTTCTTCCAACGCTTCAGCCGATAAAGGCGATTTAGCTAAAATAGAAAATTATCTGAATAATATTAATACACTCAAAGCCGGATTTGTACAAATCGCCAGCAACGGCGGATCAGCCGAAGGAAGAATTTATATTGCAAAACCAAGTAAAATCCGTATGGAATATACCGCGCCGGATCCGCTTCTGATTGTTGGCAACGGCGATTATAACATTTACAATGACAAAGAATTGGATCAGGTTACCAATATTGATTATAAAGATATTCCGGCAACAATAATTTTAACAAACAAAATCAAATTTGACGGCACAAACCTCAAAGTCATTGATTTTTATAAAGACAGCGGGCAAACATCCATTACGGTTGAAACACCAAAAAACCCGGGTGTTAAGCCGATTACACTTGTTTTTGACAATGATCCGTTTCGTTTGAAGCAATGGAAAGTTATTGACCAGCAAAACATTGAAATTACGATTTCTCTTTACGATATGGAACAAGATGCGGACTTAAGCCCTAATCTGTTTAAGTTTGAGAAAAAATCTTCATCAGGCTCCAAAACGCGCAGAAAATAAATCAAAATTATTTTTAGCTTGCAATTCGGGACAAAATCTTTAATATAACTTTTGTCGGCGAGAGGTCGTCGGCGGAGTATCACAACTCCACATACAAAAACAACTCCTCAACAACGGGGAGCCGGCGGAATATATTGAATACGCCGGACTGATTGTATGCAGTTGTGAACTCCCCACCTTGAAGAGATTTGAGGTGGTTTTTGTTTTAATTCAACAAAAATCAGGAGTTCTGAACGATGCAAATAAAATCTTGTTATATGGATAAGCAAACAATCCGCGAAATCGGGCATGAGTTATGG
>JAFVBT010000036.1 GCA_017479785.1 Alphaproteobacteria bacterium | reverse complement strand
GATGAGGTGATTCCGCCGGCATAACCGGCACCTTCGCCACACGGATAAAGTCCGCGGATGTTGCTTTGCATGGCTTCATCGCGCACAATACGTACCGGTGAGGAACTTCGGGTTTCAACCCCTGTTAAAACTGCATCATAACTATCAAAACCGCGCAATTTTTTCGCCATCTCTTTAATTCCCAAACGCATTGTATCGGCAATATCCGGCGGTAAAACTTCAGCCAGATTTGTTGGGGTGACTCCCGGTTTATATGATGGTTGCACTTCGCCGAATTTTTTTGAAGTTTTATCGCACAAAAAATCACCAACCAACTGAGCCGGCGCTTGATAATTTGCGCCGCCGAGTCTGAAAGCCGTTTCTTCCAGTTTCCTTTGAAAATACATTCCGGCCAATGGTTCGTCAGAACCGAAATCTCTGCCGTCAACACCTACGAGTAGCGCGGCATTGGCATTTTCTTTGTCTCGGGAAAATTCACTCATACCATTTGTAACCACGCGTCCTATTTCAGAAGCGGCAGCAACCACTGTTCCGCCCGGACACATACAAAATGTATAAGCCGATCTACCGTTCGGTAAGTGTACGGCCATTTTGTAATCGGCTGCTCCAAGATAGGGGCTTTGTGCAAATTTTCCATATTGGGACTTATTGATAAGACTCTGCTTATGTTCAATGCGTGCACCAACGGAAAATGGCTTTTGCTGCATATAAACACCGGCTTTTTGCAACATCTCAAAGGTATCGCGTGCGCTGTGACCGATAGCTAAAAACACTCTGTCTGCCGCCAGTTCGTATATTTCATTGTTATGCTGAATTTTAAGAGCCATTAAGTGATTATCTTTTATAATCAAACCTTCCAATTTTGAATTAAAACGATATTCGCCGCCGAGTTTCTCTATTTTGCGGCGGATATTGCGTACAATTATCTTAAGGTTATCGGTGCCGATGTGCGGTTTGGCCAAATAGAGAATTTCTTGTGGTGCGCTGGCGGCATACAGTTCTTGCATAACTTTAGCGGTGAATTTATCTTTTTTAATGCCGGTCATCAGTTTGCCGTCAGAAAAAGTGCCGGCACCGCCTTCGCCGAATTGTACGTTAGATTCCGGATTTAAGTGCCCTGTTTTCCAAAAAAAATCTACATCTTGTTGCCTAATATCAACGTTTGCACCGCGTTCAATGATAATCGGTTTAAGTCCGGCTTCGGCTAGAGCAATACCGGCAAACATTCCTGCCGGTCCGCTGCCGATAACAATCGGACGTATGCCGGTATTTTTAATTTTGAAGGATAATATTTCCGGAGCAGGGAGTTGTTCAATATCGTTATCTTGCGTGGTTAATTGTATATTTTCGGCATCAAAATCAACGCTGTAAACAAAGTGTACATTGTTTTTATTACGAGCATCCACGGATTTTTTGGAAATACCGAAATTTGTAATTTTTGCATCAGAACGATTTAATTTTTTTGTTGCCAGTTTTTTTATATCTTCCGATGTGGCATTAAGAGGTGCCTGCAAATTATTGATACGAAACATAAAGCCTCCCGTTGGTATATAGAAGGCATCATAAACGAAAAATTATAATCTGCAACTATTCTTTAGTGTCGGAGTCAGAAGAATTGGTGCTGAACAAATGCCAAAGAGGTACGCGATACATCCAAAGGTTGATCAGTCCCAAAACCAGTGCCAGAGAACCGGCAATGTATAAGACATAATACCAGTTGAAAGTATCGGCTGAAAGCATGACGTCTTGTTTTGTGATGCGCAAGAATAAAAGTGCGATGCTAGCGGCCAGAAATGCGGTGATAAAGGCGGTTGTCCATATTTTTTTAACCAGTATTTCCGCACCGGTGAATGCCGTAATTATGTATATAAAAAACAAGGCAATGATGAGGTATAATTCCATGTTGATATCTCCTTAATAATGATATCAGATAATGTTGAAAGTGGCAGATTCAAGATGTTTTGAAATAATTTGCATAAATTTGAAAAAATATATTGACTGATTGCAAAACATCAGATAAATATGAGTCCTATACGGAGCGTTGGTAGAGTGGTAATACAGCGGATTGCTAATCCGTCACCGCGAATAACGGTGCAGAGGTTCGAGTCCTCTACGCTCCGCCACTAAAGAAGCACCCGAGAGGGTGCTTTTTTAGTGTGCGCGTGAGGACTCGAACCGAAAGGCGCGAGGATAAAAACAACCGTTGCTCCGGTTGTTTTTACCGCAAGCGGTAAAGTTTTTGCGTAAGCAAAGGCAGCGTAAGCAACTGCGGCGCACGCAATAAAAACTTTAACTGATTGAGCTTTTAAAAAAGCGAAGTCCTCTACGCTCCGCCACTAAAGAAGCACTCGAGAGGGTGCTTTTTTAGTGTGCGCGTGAGGACTCGAACCTGATAGATTTCGCTGTCCATAGGCTTCTTGCAATAGTGAAAATGTTTTGCATACAAGGAGAATTGATGTGTTATCGTGTGGCTTGAAAGCCGGAAAACGGTGACTATTTTCTGCAATATGTTATGGGTTATCAACGGCTTAATATACGGATTTTTTACGGCGATTTATATGCTGTTTAATCAGCATTATAAATTAGACGGTTATTTACTCGGTGTTTGGCGCGGTTTTGGGATATGTTTGTTGTTTTTACCGTTTTTGACGGTTTTTCCCGTGCCATCTGATTGGCATTATTGGTTGCTTTTGGTGGCGCAGGGAATTTGTATCGGTGTATATGATTCTCATATTTTTTTTGCTTCATCATGCTTCGGAGCCGGTCCGACGTCGCGTTTTATGGCGGTTACGGTTTTACTGACCACATTCATATGGTGGTTGCTTACACCTGAAAAATTTATGCAACTCTGGTCAAACAGTGATGTTTTGCTGACGTTGATTTTGGTTCTATGCGGTTTTACCTTTTGTTACTGGCAAATGTGGCAAAGTAAAATATCCAGAGAAGCTGCCACGTACACACTGGCCGCCGTCGCGGCATTATCGGTCATGAGTGTGATAACAAAATATATTGCAACAGAAGGCAACTCATTGGGGCAGGGGCTGGTTTATTATCTGACAGTTTCAACTTTTGTCAGCGGTTGCTATAATTTGTTTTTCTATCAGCGTAATTATGGTATGGACGCACTTAAAGATATTATCGCGCCGCAGATGATTAAGCCGGGAGTATTATTGATTTTGTTCAGCACATTACTGATTGTTGCCAAAACCATGGCTTTGCGGGTTGCGCCGAATCCTGGGTATGTGACGGCATTGTTGTTGATTGCACCGATTTTTATTTTTGCTTTAAATCGTTTCCAAAAAATTCCCGATGAAGTTTCGGTAACCGAGGGGTTTGCCATGATGTTTTTTTTGTTATTGCTAGTTGTGTTGGTTAATGGTAATTACGGAATTTTGGAATAAAATTAAGGGCATAATTCACTGATAATTTCGTTTAATACAAGCATACCTTTGTATGTAGGATAAATATGTGTTGCTGATTCTGCCAAAAGTTCCATATCTTTTAAATCTTGCAGTTTTTGAATGTTCACAAATCGGTGGAAATTCAGCCCGCATATTTGCTCAAAATCTTGCAAATTAATACCTTCTGTGAGTCTTAATCCCATAATAATCAATTCTTCGGCGCGTTCTTCGGACGACAAATTTTCATGTTTAAAAGGATAAACTGTTGCAATACGCCGGTTGCCGATTTTTAATCGCCCGTGTGCAGATGCGCCGATGCCGATATAATCTCCGCCTTGCCAATAGGTTAGATTATGCGTTGATTGATAGCCTTTTTGGGCAAAATTAGAAACCTCATAGTGTTGATAGCCGGAAGAAGTCAGAAAATCACGCGTGAAATTATACATTTCGGCAGCAGCATCGTCATTTAAAGGCTGAATTTTCTTGCGGGCAAAAACGGTATTCGGTTCAATGGTAAGCTGATACAGTGAAATATGGCGCAAGCCGTAAGAAGTGATTTCTTGTAATTCTTGTTGCCATTGTGACGGCGTTTGGTTTGGGCGCGCATATATCAAATCGGCAGAGTGATTATTAAAAACAGAAGTTATTTCTTTTAAGCAGGTGCGTGCTGTTTCAAGATTATGCGTGCGGCCCAAAAAACGTAAATCTTCCGCATTCAGAGCCTGAACTCCTAATGACAATCTGTTCACTCCTGACAGCTTTATATCTTTGAATAATGTTTTTGCGCGGGTGTTCGGATTAGCTTCCAATGATATTTCCGCCTTATCTTTAACATGCCAAAGTTTATAGATATGATTGATAATTTTTTCAATGTTGCGCGGCTCAATCAGGGACGGTGTGCCGCCACCGAAAAATATTGACTTGACGATGCGGTTGTTTGTGATTTTATGATATTTGCTTAAATCTGCGATATATCGGGCGATAATTTCATCTTGATTGACATCGCGACGAACCTCTTTATAAAAATCGCAATAAGGGCATTTGCTTTTGCAAAACGGCCAGTGGATATATATGGCAAGTTCATCCGGATTATACGGCATTTTTTATCTCGCATAAATTATCCAGCCGTAAATCGTTGTACTCCAAATCAGCGCAACATAAACAAAAGAAATGAGCACCAACAAACTGCCGATGTCTTTTGCTTTTTTGGATAGTTCATGATAATCTTCGGAAATACGGTCAATGATTGTTTCTATGGCGGTGTTGACAAGTTCTGCCAATAATACAATCAACAAACTTGCAATTAAGCGCGCTTGCTGCCATGCCGGCATATTAAAACACAACGCGATGATAGTCATAATGATAACAAAAACAATATCCTGACGAAAAGCGGCTTCGCTTTTGAAAGCGGCCTTAAAACCATCATATGAATAAGTAAAGGCCTTTAAAATTCTTTTAATTCCGGTGTCTGTTGCTTTCATTTTTTTCTCCTTTGCTAAAGAATAACTATTTTTGTGTTGTCGTCAATCTTTTTGTTGTGGGTATCTTGTGTTTTATTTTTGCTATTACACTTGAATTTGTTATAAATACATACAACATAATTAGTATGTGTTTTTTTAGGAGTATTAAAATGGCAAACGAAAATAATGGAATAAATTACGGTGTTGTTGCTTTAATCGCAGTTGTTGCGGCGGTTATAAGTTCTTTTGTAACCTACAAAGCTGTTGCCGATAACAGCGGCAAGTTCGCTGTTGTTGATGTTCAGCGTGTTGTTGTATCTTCGCGTGATATAGCTGCGCTGAAAATTGAACGTGATGCGCAGGTTGCTGAGTTGAAGAAAATGGCGGACAACGCAAACGTTAAAATTAAAGCCGAAAAAGATGAAGATGCTAAGAAAAAATTGTCTGAAAAGTATTTGACCGAAATTAACGGCAAAAAAGATGAATTTGATGAAGTTTATGCTTCAGCTTTACAGGCATCTGATAAGAAGTTGAACGACATTATCAATGCCGTTGCCGAAAAAGAAGGTTTGAAAGTTGTGTTCAATAAGGCTTCTTTGGTTACCGGCGGTACGGATATTACCGAAGCAGTTGTTGAACAGGTAAAATAATCCGTCTGCAAAAGATAACAAAAAAGGCTTTCCGTGAAGGAAGGCCTTTTTTGTTGTTTATAAAAAATCTTTTAATGCTTTTTTTACAACTTTCAAAAGTTGCGGTGTTGAATGTCCGTAACCGGGGTTAATTATCAGATGTGAATTGGACATAGCCTGATGTAAATCCCAAGCCTGATTTACAAGACAACAAAAATCCATGCGATTATGCACAATCAGTGTCGGAATGTTTTTAATGGGCGCGATATTATCCGGAATCTGATTATCGGTAATAAAGAAATTATTTTTGGTGTAAGCTAAATAAATGCGCGTACCATTCAGAATTTCCGGTGTTGTTTCCGTCAAAGTTTCAAATTGCGGATTTAATTGTCCCAACTGATATTCGTAACTTCCCCAATAGGATAAAGCCTTTAAATTGTCAGCTTCGTTTTCGGAAAAAAGTAATTGCTCATAAGCCGGCAAAATATTCGGCGTGTTTACTTGTTGGCGCATTTCCAACCACAAATCCGGATAAAAGCGCTCACTGTCGCGTGTTATCCATGCACTGTCCTGCAAACGCGCCAGAAACACGGAGTGCACAACAATTTTTTGCACAAGTTTAGGGTAGGATTCGGCAAATAAAAGTGCCATTGTTGAACCCCATGAACAACCGTGGACAATTATCTGCGTATGTATGTTTAAAAAATCCAAAAGACGCTTGGCATCGTTGATTAAGTGTGCCGTATTGTTGGCAAACAGCAGGTTTTCAAATTCGGACAGGCCGCAACCGCGTTGATCAAATTGAATGAAACGATATTTTTTTAAGTCAAACAGTTTTGCATATTTCGGACGTGAACAGCCGCCCGGTCCGCCGTGAAATGACAACACCGGAATGCCGTTCGGATTTCCGTATTGTACATAATAGATTTTATGTCCGTCTTGTTCCGGTAAGAAACCTTCATTAAAAGGTTTCGGCATAAATTGAAAAAGATTCCACAGCATAATTGTTTCTCCTTATATGTTTTTTCTATATCAAAAATTGCAGACACGCAATATAAAACTTGATAAAGATACGCTCTTGCATTTTTTTGATTTTAAGCTATTCTTTATCAAAAGAAAGGAAAAATATGCGCAAGTTTCTGATTATAACCTTATGTTGTTTTATATCCGGTACGGCTTTTGCCTATATTACCGAGCCGATTACCAAATTGACCGAACCGGTTAAGATTGTGGTGCCTTTTAAAATCAGACCTCATCGTGATCGGATCTATACCCCAAATCAGTATCACTGCTATATGAAACGCACGTTGAAATTTTGCCAAGACAGACACGGGCGCGGCATCAACGGACGCATTGTCAATACCTATGGTGACAGAGTAGCATATGAAACCTATCAGGACGGCTATCAAACCGGCATAACAACAGTGTTTAATCAAAGCGGGACTTTGTTGCAACGGATTGAATATAAAAAAGGCGTGCGTCACGGTGAGGCAATTTCTTATTATGAAAACGGTAATGTGGAGGTTGTGGCGCATTATCGCGACGGGGCATTGGACGGGCGCTTGGAACAGTATGATATCAATGGGGGCTTGGTTGGTAAAATGACCTATAAAAAAGGTTGGTTCCGAGACGGCTATTGCAAAAATGAGGCCGATAATCATACTATGGATGAGCGTTTGCGACATTCCGATTATAACGAAGTTATTCCGTGCGGTTATGGCGCGGAATAGAGTTTTTTTGTTAGATAAAATAATATTTTAATAAAAGGGATATGAAACTCCACCGGCGTAAGCCGGTGGAGTTTCATGTTTAATCCTAGTAGCTTCTGGCGTAAATAACGTCCATGGTTGCATCTTTTCCGGTCAGCAGACACTTGCCGGTTGTTCCGCTGTGGTCAAACGGAATGCATCGGATGGTGATTTTCATTGATTTTAAAATTTCTTCCGAATCCGGATCACCGCACCATTTGCCGCGAACAAAAGCAACTTTGCCCTGTTTGCCGTCTTCAATCCACTCGTTGGAATTGGCAAAATAGGCGGCAAATTCTTCCGGTGTTTTGATGTCCGTACGAATATTGTTTTGCAAACGCTGTTGCGCCTTGATAAACATTAGATGTTGCAGTTCTTCCAAACGCTTACCGACAGAGCCGACAAACTCTTCTGTTTGCATAATTTTTTTGCCTTCCGGTTGGCCGATAAAAATGCGTTCTTTAACCATTAAGCCGTTATTTTCAATATCACGAGCTCCGATTTCGCACACCATCGGCGCACCTTTTCTGATCCATTCCCAAACTTTATCAACGCTCGGTTTATCGCGGTTATCAACTTTGATGCGAAGTTTTTCAGCGAATGCCGTTTTATTCTTGAGTTGAGCATTAACAGATTCAATGTATTCCATAATCCGCGATGCATCTTCTTGCTTTTTGATAATTGGCACGAATACAATTTGATACGGAGCTACACGCGGCGGAACCACCATACCGTCATCATCGGCATGACACATGATTGTACCGCCGATTAAGCGGGTGGAAACACCCCAAGATGTTGTATAGGCATATTCTTGCTCGTTGTTCTGATTAACAAATTTAATATTGGCAGACTTTGCAAAATTTTGCCCCAAGAAGTGAGAGGTACCTGCTTGCAATGCCTTGCCGTCCTGCATCATTGCTTCAATACAATAGGTGTCAACCGCGCCCGGAAACTTTTCGTGTTCCGGCTTACGACCGGTTAAGACAGGCATGGCCAAAGCATTTTCTGCAAAGTCACGATAAACTTCCAGCATTTTAATTGTTTCATCTTCCGCTTCTTTATAGGTGGCGTGGACGGTATGTCCTTCCTGCCACAAGAATTCTCGTGTGCGCAAAAACAGGCGAGGACGCATTTCCCAACGTACTACGTTTGCCCATTGATTGAGCAAAATCGGCAGATCACGATACGAATTTACCCATTTTGCAAAAGAATCGGCAATAATTGTTTCACTCGTCGGGCGAACAATTAAAGGTTCTTCAAGCGGAGAGGCCGGTTTGAGCTTGCCGCCTTCATTTGTTAATCGGGAATGTGTAACAACAGCCATTTCTTTGGCAAAGCCTTCAACGTGGTCAGCTTCTTTTTGGAAAAAGGATAGCGGAATAAACATCGGAAAATAATAATTCTCATGTCCGGTTTCCTTAATTTTTTCATCCAGAACACGTTGAATGCGTTCCCATAGACCGTAACCCCAAGCCTTCATCACCATACAGCCCGGAGATACGGAATTCTCGGCCATGTCGGCTTCGGAAACCACATTTTGATACCATTCCGGATAATTCTGTTTGCGAGTTGTTCTCATTGCCATATTTTTTCTCCTATCTCAGTTCGCCGCCGGTTTTTTTGCCGACTTCCACAATAACTTTATTCATCAAGTTTTCAATGTCTTTATCGGTAAACGTTTGTTCTGCCGGTTGGAAAGTTAAACTTATTGCAACAGACTTTTTACCCTCAGGTAAATTGCTACCTTCATACACATCAAAGATGCGTACGTCGGTAATCAAGTTCCGATCGGCATTTTTGGCCGCTGCAATAATGGCTGCGGCAGATACGGTTTTATCAACCACAAATGCCAAATCTTTATCTATGGCTTGTAATTGTGAAAGTTCCAGCTTCTTACGCGCTTTTCCTGACGATTGGCGCGGCAACGGAATATTGTTTAAATTAACTTCAAATGCCACAACACGCGATTTGATATCCAGTTTTTTCAAAATACTCGGATGAATTTCACCAAAATAAGCCAGTACGTTTTTACCCAAGCGAATCGTTCCAGAGCGTCCCGGATGGTAATATGACTGAGCATCTGGAGTAATTTGCGGATTTTCAAACGGACCTTTGGCCGCGGCAATGGCGGCTATTGCATCGGCTTTGGCATCAAATACATCATATTCGCGGGCACTTCCTGACCAATCTTTCTTAGCCGTTGAACCGGCGCGAACACCGGAAGCATCAATATGTTGTTCTCCCGGATTACGACCGGTAAATACCGGTGCAACTTCAAAAATTGCCACATTCGGGTAGCCGCGGGCAATATTATTTTTAACGGCTGTCAGTAAATTCGGCAAAATTGACGGGCGCATTTCATCCAATTCTTTTACAATAGGATTTTGCACCATAATAGCATCATGTCCGCAACGGAAGTATTGTGCAATATCACTGTCGGCAAAACTCCATGTTACGGTTTCATACATGCCGCGAGAAGCAAGTTCGTGCTTGACTATCATGGCATTATGTTGTTCGGCAGACAGAACTTCTTTCGGGAAAGTATTGTTTGGCAGCGATATAGCCGGAATTTCATCCAAACCTATCATCCGGACAACTTCTTCAATCAAATCTTGCTCACATTCAATATCACCGCGCCAACTTGGTGAAACAGCTTTTATTTTGCCGTTTTCAAGTGATACTTCAAAACCGAGTTTGCGTAAAATTTCCATAGATTTATCGGCACTGACCGGCATACCGATAAATGTTTCCAATCTTTCAGGGCGTAAATAAGCCACTTGCGGTTCAATGTTCTCACTGCCGACAATGGTTAAGTCCGAGGCTGTGCCGCCGCAAATGCTCAAAATAAGTTGTGTTGCATAGTCCGAACCGATGATGTTGGATTTAGGGTCAACCCAACGCTCATAACGATAACGCGAATCCGAATCAATTTGTAAATGGCGACCGGTTTTGGCAATGCATTCCGGTTTGAATAATGCACATTCCAACAAAACGTTTGTCGTGTCTTCGGAACAGCCTTTTTCCATACCGCCCATAATGCCACCCAAACATTGAACGCCTTCATCGTCGCAAATACCTAAACAATAGTCTGTCAGGTCGTATTCTTTATCATTTAACGCTTTGAATTTTTCGCCGTTGTGAGCCATGCGAACAGTCAGATTGCCTGTTAATTTATCGGCATCAAAAACGTGCAGCGGGCGTGCCAAATCATAGTTAAGATAATTTGTTATATCAACAAGCGGTGAAATGGAGTGAATGCCAATAGCATTTAATCTGTCGGTCATCCATTTCGGTGATTTTACTTTATTGTTTACACCTTTAATGTAGCGTCCGGTATAAACGGGACACTCTGTCGGGCATTCAACACCAATTTTTATCGGATTAGCAAATTTTCCTTCGCTTTTTTGAATATTCAAAGGTTTTAAAGTACCCAAACCGGCGGCAGCTAAATCACGTGCAATACCGCGAACACCCAAACATTCTGCGCGATTAGGTGTGATTGATACTTCAATAACCGGATCAATGTTTAAAACATCGGCAGCCGGCTTACCGATAGGTGTATCGGACGGTAATTCTATGATAGCGTCATGTGAGCTTCCGATACCGATTTCATCAACCGCACACATCATACCGCAACTTTCTACACCGCGGATGGTTGTTTTTTTCAAACGCTCATTAAACAGCGGTATTAAAGTACCTTCCGGAGCAAATATACCGATTAAGCCTTCTCTGACATTCGGCGCACCGCAAACCACCTGATATTTATGTGTGCCGTCATTAACGCACAAAACGTGCAAGTGGTCGGCATCCGGATGTTTTTCCACGCTGTCAATTTTGGCGCTGATAAAACCGCCGAGTTGAGAAGCAGGATTTATAACTTCTTCCACTTCCAAACCGATACGGGTTAATGTGTCGCTGATTTCATTGAGCGTTGCATTTGTATCCAAGTGTTCTTTTAACCAAGATAATGTGAATTTCATCGTGCCAATCCTCCGTTATTGCTCAAACCGCCTGTCATAGAAGAAAAATCAAGCGGTGTAAATCCGTAGTGCTTTAACCAGCGAACGTCAGATTCAAAAAACGTTCTTAAGTCCGGAATGCCATATTTCAGCATGGCTAAGCGATCTATGCCCAAACCGAATGCAAAACCCTGATATTCATCCGGATTTATGCCGCCGGCTCTTAAAACATTCGGATGAACCATGCCGCATCCCAGAACTTCAAGCCAATCTGTTCCGGCACCGATTTTCAGTTCTGTTTTGGTTTTTAAGCAGCCGATATCCATTTCGGCAGATGGCTCGGTAAACGGAAAATATGATGGACGATAGCGAACCGGTAATTCATCCAATTCAAAAAAAGCTTTCATAAAATCATACAAGCAACCTTTAAGATGCGCCATTGTGATGTTTTTATCAATCACCAATCCTTCTACCTGATGGAACATCGGTGTATGAGTTGCATCATAATCGGAACGATATGTACGTCCCGGTGCAATAATGCGGATAGGCGGTTGTTGTTTTTCCATTGTTCTGATTTGCATACCGGAGGTATGTGTGCGGATAACGTAAGCCGTATCCATATCAAAAGGCTGCGTAGGGTCGTTGTTAAGGTAAAACGTGTCCTGCATTTGACGGGCAGGGTGGTTAGCCGGCATATTGAGGGCATTAAAGTTATG
Source organism: Alphaproteobacteria bacterium (assembly GCA_017479785.1). GTDB lineage: Bacteria > Pseudomonadota > Alphaproteobacteria > RF32 > CAG-239 > RUG410. Next base: position 786 of record JAFVBT010000036.1, on the reverse strand, counting down.
AAACTGATCTTCAATATCCGGTCCGTTTGCAACGTCAAATCCCATCTCTCCGAAAATAGCGACAACTTCTTCATAGATTTTGGAAACAGGGTGAATGCGCCCTTGTGTTTCCGGACGTACCGGTAAGGTGACATCAATTGTTTCCGTGGCCAATTTTTCATTTAAGGCCTTATCTTCCAAAATTTTTTTCTGTGCTTCAATTGCATTTTCAACTTCGGATTTTAATATATTCAAACCTTTACCTAAGGCAATCTTTTCTTCCAGCGGCAATGCACCGAGGCTTTTCATCATATCGGTAATCTGTCCTTTTTTACCTAAGACAGAAACTCTGATATCATCCAATCCTTTTAAATCGGTAACCGCATTGATTTTGTTTAATATTTCGCTTTTTAAGTCTTCTAAATTTTCCATAATGGCAACCTTTTGTTTTTAAAATAAATAAAAAAAGAGTCAGCTAAAGTAGATAAACCATCGCTAACTCTTTTTTCTTTAGTTTTTGTGTATCGTTATATTACTTATTAAGAGCCGCTTTGGCAGTTTCTACCAACTGTGCAAATGTTTCGGGCTGCTTCAAAGCGATATCAGCAAGAACTTTACGATCAAGCTCAACACCTGCTTTGATCAGTCCGCTGATAAATCGGGAGTAAGTCATATCATGGATACGTGTGGCAGCATTGATACGCTGAATCCACAAAGAACGAAAACTTCTTTTCTTTGCTTTTCTGTCGCGGTATGCATATTGCAAACCTTTTTCAACTTTTTCAACTGCTACTCTGAATACATTTT
>JAFVBT010000035.1 GCA_017479785.1 Alphaproteobacteria bacterium | reverse complement strand
TCTTTGACCATAATCTCCACTTTAACCTTGGTTGTTCCTTGCCCCATATACCCCAAAAGCTGTGCGCCGTGTTTTGATAAATCTATAATTCTATCCTTAACGTACGGACCGCGATCATTAACGCGAACCACAACCGAACGACCGTTTTGCAAATTCGTCACCCGCACAATACTCGGCAATGGCAATGTTCTGTGTGCCGCCGTTAATGTGTTCATATTATAACGCTCACCATTGGCGGTTTTTTTGCCGTTAAAATCCTCACCGTACCACGATGCCATTCCGACTTCGGAATAATTATAATCTTCTTTCGGATAATACCACCTGTCACCGATTTTATACGGATTTCCGACTTTGTAAATTCCGCCGTAATTTTTTATAACTTCGGCCTGTGCTTGCGGCGACATTCCAGACAATTCAGGTGTTCCCGTAGAACAACCGTTCAATAAAACAAGCATTATCGCTGCAGATAAAAGTATTCTTATGTGGTTCATTATTCAACAATCTTTGATTTACATTAAACATTATCAAGAGATTATTCTCTTTTTTTAGTGACATCAAGCATTATTGCAAACTTATTCAACCTTACTTCTTTTTACCGCGCGGTGCCGGTAAAGGAACGGCAAAGCCGGACTTATGGTCATAATTTTTGATTTTATTCAATAACAGATAATCCGGGTACCCGTCTTCCGGTAACTTGGCACGATGTTGCAACACGCGAACCGCTTCACGCGTTTTCGGTCCCAATTTACCGTCCGCTTTTAACTTTGTTCCTTTAACCGTTTTATTGTAAAATTCTTGAATAAGTTTAATTTCTTCATTATTCATCACATATTGCTCACTTGCCTCCAAAGGTGTCCATTTACGGTTTTTATCGGCAATATAGTCAGCCAAAGTTACGACGGCAATTGCATAATTATCCGAACGATTCCATATCATCACGCGTTTGAAGTTTCCGAACACGATATAAGCAGGACCTTTGCGGCCGTCCGGCAAAATCACCGAACCTTTAAGTTCGTTGTTATATGGCAGTTTATTACCGGCATAAGTCAGAATACCGAGTTCTTTCCACTCACCAACAGTCTTGGTTGTTTGTCGTCCGACATTTTTGAAATCAAAATCCCACGGCAATTTAATCCGAGTTCCCCACGGCTCGTCGGTTTTCCACCCGAGCTTGGTCAAATAGTTTTCAGCCGAGGCAATAGCATCCGGCAGAGAATTCCATATATCCGGCACCTTATCGCCGTCATAATCAACGGCATAATTGTTATAAGTTGACGGCATGAACTGGAAATGTCCCATGGCACCTGCCCAAGAGCCGAGCATTTTATCCTCACCTAAATTTGTTTTATCCATAATTTTCAAAACATTATACAATTCACTTTTGAAAAATTTAGCACGGCGATTCTTGTAGCTTAAATTTGTCAAACTATCAATCAGATTGTGTTTACCCTTATTCTGTCCGAAATTGGTTTCAACCGCCCAAAATGCCGTAATATAATTAAACGGCACATTATATTCTTTCTCAATTTTTTTATATTTATCTTTCAGCATATCATAGTGCTTACGCGCCTCATTCACCCGCTGTTTATTGACCAAACGATTTACATAAGCCGACGTCGTCAGCACAAATTCGGTTTGCCGCTTATCCAACTGCACCACATCCGGCGCTTTATGATAATAGTTTTTACCTTTATAGGCCTTATCTATCGTCTTTTGTGAAATACCCTTGGCCAACATTTCTTTCTTTAAGCCCTCAAGCCACGTCGTCCACTCTTTCGGCGGTGTATCCGTGTTTTTCTGCGCAGCGGCACAAGCCGGTATTGAATTTAAAATAAATATTGCTAAAACAATAAGATAAAAAAGTTTCTTCATGTAATACCTCTCATATATTACTCTCATCATACAACCGATTTATTTTATAAATTGTTAAAAACAAAAAAACTTCTTGCATTATAAAAATTTATGTGTTATATTTTGTCTAGATTTAAAATTATTAATATTAATTTAGAAGGCTACGTGTATCCTCCCTTTCGGGCGGCGTGGTGTTTAAAAAGATGAAGAACTTTTTCTTTCATGTGGCAGAGGTAATGATACCTACCCTCCTTGTGGTGGCGGTTGTCGTTCAGTCTATCGTCAATGCAACAACATTTGGGTTGTGGCAAGGTGCCTTAACGTGTGCCATCGGACTGATTGCTACCGGCGTCTATTACGTTGGTATTCATACATGGAATGAGCAGAAGTACAGGCTTGCAGAGTCATGCCTCTGCGGATACTCATTGTGCGGAGTGATGATCGTAATTGCCGGTTACATTGCCTATTTTACCGATCATGCAGAATTCTCGGATTTTGCCTTGAGAATTGGTATTGTAACAACTCTGGCTCCCATCTGTCTGGCGGCTTTCAGGGGTCTCCTCATTTTTATGAAGAATTCCCTCAAATTAATGATTGAGACACCCTAAAATGATGATTATTCAACAAAAAAACGCCTTGTGTTCATGCAACACAAGGCGTTTTCAATTGCTCCACCGATTATTTTTTCTTCAACTCAGATGTGCAGTGCGGACATCTTGTTGCTTCCAAAGCAATTTCGGAGCAGCAATACGGGCATTTTTTGGTGCTTGGAGCGGCATCGGCCTCTTCTTTTGCCATTTTGGCTTGCAACGTATTAATCGCCTTAATTAAGATAAATACGGCAAAGGCAACAATAACAAAGCTGATAACGGTGTTCAAAAATGCACCGTATTTGATGGAAACATCATCAGTCAGTTTCCATGCCAAATCGGAAAAATCAACCTTGCCCAAAGCCAAACCTATCGGCGGCATAATCACATCTTCAACCAAAGAGCTGACAATTTTACCGAATGCGGCACCGATAATAATACCGACAGCCATATCCATCACATTGCCGCGCATCGCAAATTTTTTGAATTCATTAAAAAAGTTTTTCATATTTTAAGTTCCTTTCTTATTTATATATTTGAAAATCGCGGCACAGTGCCGTAATTTTTTGTTTTGTATGTGCAATAACCTCTTCGGCATTGCCATTGACCAACGAATCAACCACATCACCGATGCAGTTGCCAATCAGTTCAAATTCTTTTTCTTTAAATCCGCGTGTTGTGCCTGCCGGTGTTCCTAACCGCACGCCGGAAGTCACTTTCGGCGGCTGTGGATCAAACGGAATGGCATTTTTATTACAAGTAATATTAGCTTTTTCCAAAGCCGTTGTCACCACATCACCGGTTAAATTTTTCGGACGCAAATCCACCAGCACCAAATGTGTATCGGTACCGCCGGAAACAAGAGCTAACCCGCGTTTAATCAGCGTATTTCCCAAAACTTCGGCATTTTTCTTTACCTGCTTGGCATATTGCTTAAATTCCGGTGTTAAATCTTCTCCGAAACAAACTGCTTTTCCGGCAATTACGTGTTCCAACGGACCGCCCTGTGTTCCCGGAAATACAGCAGAATTAACCTTTTTATATATTGTTTCATCATTGGTCAAAATCATTCCGCCGCGCGGACCGCGCAAAGTTTTGTGTGTTGTTGTGGTTACAACATCAGCCCATTTAAGCGGGTTCGGATGTTCTCCGCCGGCAACAAGGCCTGCAAAATGTGCCATATCTACCATTAAATATGCGCCGATTTTATCAGCTATGTTCCTAAAACGGGCAAAATCAATCACCCGCGGATAAGCAGAACCGCCGGCAACAATAAGTTTCGGCTTGCATTCCGTTGCCAAACGTTCAACCTGCTCATAATCTATCAGACCGGTATCTTTGCAAACACCATATTGCACGGCATTAAACATTTTGCCTGAGAGAGAAACTTTAGAACCGTGCGTTAAATGTCCGCCGGCATCAAGACTCATTCCCATGAGCGTATCACCCGGATTGAGGAGTGCAACATAAACCGCCATATTTGCCTGAGAACCGGAGTGCGGCTGAACATTAACAAACTCCGCATCAAACAGTTTTTTGGCGCGCTCTTGAGCCAGCACTTCAATTTCATCAATAAACTCACAACCGCAATAATAGCGATGAGCCGGATACCCTTCGGCATATTTATTGGTTAAAATTGAACCTTGAGCCTCCATCACCGCACGTGACACTATATTTTCGGAAGCAATCAATTCAACTTGCTCTTGTTGACGTTTCAGTTCTTTCTGAATAATCCGATAAATTGCAGCATCTTCGGTTTGCAAATTTTGTTCAAAATCCATAATTCACTCCATAAGTTCCAGTTTATCCAAGCGCTTTTGATGACGACCGCCCTCATAAGAAGCTGCAAGAAATGCATCAATATATTGAATAACATCTTCGGGTTTCATTGTACGTCCGCCGAAAACGATGATATTGGCATTATTATGCTCTTTGGCCAAGCGTGCCGTTTCTTCGGAATATATCAAGGCTGCACGAATACCCTTACAGCGATTGGCGGCAATAGAAATACCGATTCCCGTACCGCAAATCAAAATTCCCAAATCTGCTTCATGACGACGCAATGTCTGCACCATTATTTGTGCTATATCCGGATAATCAACCGATTCTCGGTTGAATGTTCCCAAATCTGTTAATTTGGCATCACCATAATGTTTTTTCAGAGCTTCTTTAAGCTCAAAACCGCCATGATCAGCCGCAATTGCAATTTTCATTGTATTCTCCGTCAAACTGACTAAATATATAATATATCGGAAAAATTTTACCATAAAAAAGATAGTTTTACACAGAAGAAGATAAAAAAATGTTTTTTTATAAAAAAATCTGTTGACGTTTAAAAAAAAATAAGTATAAATGTGTTTGTTGAGTGTGTTTGGTACTTGATGTAACGAACTGGCCGGTTGGCAGAATGGCTCATGCAGAGGACTGCAAATCCTTCTATATCGGTTCAATTCCGGTACCGGCCTCCAAACATTCCGACTTAGCTCAGCGGTAGAGCAATCGGCTGTTAACCGATTGGTCGTTGGTTCGAATCCGACAGTCGGAGCCAAAACAAAAAGAAGTCGCCCTTGTGGCGGCTTTTTTTGTTTTAATTTCCGGTTGAGGATTTGAACCAACGAGACGTAGGTTCGTATACAAGCGAAAGCCGGACGGGAGTACGGCGGTCGCCGATAGGCGATGAGCGCAGTGAAACGAGCGTAGCGAGGATAATCCGACTTCTCGGAGCCAAAACAAAAAGAAGTCGCCCTTGTGGCGGCTTTTTTTGTTTTAATTTCCGGTTGAGGATTTGAACCAACGAGACGTAGGTTCGTATACAAGCGAAAGCCGGACGGGAGTACGGCGGTCGCCGATAGGCGATG
>JAFVBT010000034.1 GCA_017479785.1 Alphaproteobacteria bacterium | reverse complement strand
TCCAATTCTTCCAAAACAACGGCGCCGGCGCCTTCGCCCATTACAAAACTACTGCGGTTTTTATCCCACGGACGAGATGCTTTTTCCGGAGCGTCGTTAAATTCTGCCGTAACAGCTTTCATACGTGCAAATCCGGCCAATCCCAAAACGTTAACGGCAGATTCCGCACCACCGGCAACCATGACATCGGCATCACCCCTTGCAAGAATGCGTGCCGCATCACCAATGGCATGTGTGCCGGTTGAACATGCAGTTACGCAAGCGTGATTCGGACCGCGTAAAGCGTGATCAATGGAAACCGTGCCGGAAATCAAATTAATCAGGCAGGACGGAATAAAAAACGGCGAAATACGCTTAATACCGACTTCATTGAATGAAATGGCATTATCGTAGATATTATTCAAACCGCCGATACCGGATCCCATCATTACACCGGCGCGGCATTGTTCTTCTTCGCTTAATTCTTTCGGCTCATAAGCCGCATCTTTTAAGGCATCATTGGCGGCAGCAATACCGTATAAAATGAATTTATCGGCCTTTTTTTGATCTTTCGGAGCCATAACGGTATCCGGATTAAATTCGTGTTCGCCTTCGCCGAACGGCACTTGTCCGGCAATCAGCACCGGAATATCTTTTAAATCAATGCCTTCAATACGGCGAATAGCAGATTTTCCGGCCATAAGGCAGTCCCAGTTATAGTCAACTCCGCGACCAAACGGCGACACAATACCGAGTCCGGTAACGACAACTCTTCTCATGCAAATCCTCTTTTCTGTTTATTAAAAAAAACTCGCTGTTATTAACTAAAGCGAGTTTAATTAGATAAAGTCTTACGACTTACGCATTCTTGGAAAGATAGTCAATAGCATCTTTCACAGTCAAGATTTTTTCAGCAGCTTTGTCAGGGATTTCGCAACCGTATTCTTCTTCAAAAGCCATAACCAGCTCAACTGTATCCAAGCTATCAGCACCCAAATCATCAATGAAGCTGGCTGTTTCAACCACTTTTGCCTCATCAACGCCTAAATGCTTAGCGACAATTTTTTTAACGCGTTCTGCGGTATCATTAGACATGTAATTAACCTCATATAATTAAAACAAATTTTTCAGACGTTAACGCCTGTGGTTTAGTCATTAGCACAATTTTATCTCATTTGACAAGCATTATTTTCATTTTACCATAAATATTTTGTTTATATTTATAAAAAATGACGTATTTTCATTATGTTATAAACTTTATAAAAGTGCATAAAATAATTGTTTTTGCAATAATCTGCATTAAATATTGTGTATAAACAGATTATGAAAGGGAAAATAAGATGAAAATCGGAATTATCGGAAGCGGATTTGTCGGCAGTGCGACGGCTTTCGCACTTGCTTGGCGCGGGGTGGCACGAGAAATAGTGCTTGCAGATATCAATAAGGAGAAGGCTATGGCTGAGGCATTGGATATTTCGCATGCGTTGCCGTTTGCCGCATATTGCCATGTTCATGCCGGCGATTATGCTGACTTGGAGGGGGCGGATGTTATAATCATAACTGCCGGTGTTAACCAAAAACCGGGGGAAACTCGGGAAAATTTATTGGCGCGCAATCAAGCTGTTTTTAAGCAAATTACGGCACAAATTATTCAATATGCCGCCGATGCGATAATTTTGATAGCCACCAATCCGGTTGATGTGATGACGGCTTATGTTATCAAAGAATCTAAGTTATCGCCGTTGCGTGTTTTCGGTACCGGCACAATTTTGGATACGGCGCGGTTTCGTACATTGTTGGCACAGCATTTACATTTGGCACCGCAATCGGTTCATGCTCATGTTTTGGGAGAACACGGTGACAGTGAAGTTTTAATCTGGTCATCGGCTAAGGTTGGAACGATGTCTGTTGATGAATTTGCAAAAATGATCGGTAATCCGTTGACTGTTGAAGCTAAAAATCACATTGATGATAATGTCAGAAATGCCGCTTATCATATTATAGAAGGCAAAGGAGCAACATATTACGGTATTGCCGGCGGCATTACCCGTATTTGTGAAGCAATTAAAAATGACGAGAATGTAATTTTAAATGTGACGTCGTTGCAAGAATCAATCGGTTCGGTAAAAAATGTTTGTCTGTCGTTGCCGACGATTATCAATCGTAACGGTATTCGGCAGGTTCTTTATCCGCCGATTTCCGAAAACGAGAGAAAGCTGTTAATCAGAAGCGCAGAGAAAATTAAATCACTGTTGCCCGAATAAGGGGAAGATGTTATTTAATTTTTCCGAACAATACATTGCGGGTGCGGTGTTGCTTGCTATTTGCAAGTATAAATTAAATACCTGTTACGGGTAACAACGCTGTCATTCCAAATGTTGGCATTCAAAGCGGCGTAAGTGCTCGGGTTTGTGTTACCGGACATCTGACCGTTGCTGATTATGCCTGATATTTGGTCATTAGCCATGATAATATCAAAACCGTTAGGGCACTGTTTTCCCGCTGCAATTAAACAATCACCCATATTGTTACGTCTCCATCTGCCGCAATCGGCCTGATAAACGGTTTGTCCTTTTTCGTTTACATAAAGTGTTCTGTTTGTTGTGCAAGCCGATAAAGCCAGAAAAGCAACGGCAACAATTATTTTTTTCATGTTTCCCTCCAGTCAAATTAAAAAAGAAAAACCACCCGTTTATGAGGTGGTCGGAGAGTTCAACAATCATATCTAGCTATAATGACCCCTTTAGCCTTTCAAGTCGGAAAACTTTTGGACATACGCTAAAGGCTCCCCGACCATAAAGATTTTATGAATCGGGGATATATTTATCATTACCTGCATTTAACAGATAACAATTTGACGATGTTATATCCCAACACCGAGCTAGATAGAGCTGTTGAAAGCTCCGTACTGTACAAAGGCACTGAACATGATATTCTCATGTCTGCGGTTATAATATATCCGGCAAAATTAAATTACAAGTAAAATAATTGTAATAAGGCTTGTCTTTCACAACGTTATAAAAAAGGTTGCATTGCGGCATTTTATCTCGTATATTCACCGGCAAGAGGTGAAAATGGTTCGGGTGGTTACGTTCGGATGTCGCATTAATGCGTATGAATCCGAAGTTATGAAAGAAAAATTGCGTGCGTATGATAACTTGATTGTTGTCAATACGTGTGCCGTGACCGGTGAGGCGGAACGCCAATGTCGCCAGACAATCCGTAAACTAAAACGTGAACATCCGGAAGCTGAAATTATTGTAACCGGATGCTCGGCACAAGTTAATGCCGCTAAATTGGCGCAAATGCCGGAAGTTTCTTTGGTGCTCGGTAATAAAGAAAAACGAGAAATTGAAAAATATGCGGCACGGATTTTTCAAAATAAGCTGTGTGTCAGTGATATTTTTCGGGACGATGATTGCGGTGATTATATTATTACCGGTTTTGAAGGTCGGCAAAAAGCGTTTGTGCAGGTTCAGCAAGGATGCAATCATCGTTGTACATATTGCATTGTTCCATACGCCAGAGGTAAAAACCGCAGTGTGCCTCAAGAACAGGTTGTTAAACAAATTCAAGAATTGTTATCTGCCGGTTTTAATGAGATTTGTTTGACAGGTATAGATCTTTGTTCATATAAGCCGTCTTTTTGCGGCCTTGTACGCTATGTTTTGGAGCAAATACCGACGTTGCCGCTTTTGAATTTCGGCTCGTTGGATCCGGCAGCGCTTGACGATGAATTTGTGCGGATTTTGGCCGATTATTCCAATGTCGGTTCGTTTTTTCATCTTTCAATACAGTCGGGAGATAATCAGGTTTTAAAGAAAATGGGACGGCGGCATTCGCGTGAAAAAGTTATTGATATTTGCCGTAAAATTCGCGAAGTGCGCCCTGAGGCAAAATTCGGTGCCGATTTCATTTGCGGCTTTCCGAGTGAAAGCGAATCCGCATTTGAGAATACTTGCAAATTGGTGAAAGAAGCCGGATTGAATAAATTGCACGTTTTCCCATATTCCGAAAGAAAAGGTACACCGGCTGCCGAATGGCCGCAACTACCAATGGAAATGCGTCGTCGCCGTGCATCTGTTTTAAGAGATTTGAGTGAGGAGTAATATGAGTTTTTGGGAAAAATTGGGTTTGGGACTAAAAAAATCTTCAGCTAAAATCACAACCGGAATCAGCGATATTTTTACCAAGAAAAAGTTGGATGCCGCCACATTGGAAGAACTGGAAGAATTGTTGCTGACGGCAGATTTGGGTGTGCAGGCTTGTTCAAAAATTATGCAAAATTTTGCCGCTAAAAAACAGGATAAAGAGATTGGCGATGAAGAAATTCGCACCTTGTTGGCTGCGGATGTTGAAGCGATTTTACAGCCGTGTCAAAAGGAATTTGTTTTAAATGCGGCTCACAAACCATGTGTGATTTTAATGGTGGGGGTAAACGGTGCCGGCAAAACAACGACCATCGGTAAACTTGCCGCCAAGCTGGAAAAACAAGGAAAAAAGGTGTCATTTATTGCCGCGGATACATTCAGAGCTGCCGCTATTGAACAGCTTAAAATTTGGGCAGAGCGCTCTGATATTCGCTTATTTTCAGGACCTGACGGTTGTGACAGTGCCGGTTTGTGTTATGATGGTTTGAATGCCGCGCTTAAAAGCGGTGATGATGTCGTATTTATAGATACGGCAGGTCGGTTGCAAAATAAAAGCGGCTTAATGGATGAATTGAAAAAAATTGTTCGCGTTATAAAAAAAATTATTCCCGATGCACCGCACCATGTATTGCTGACACTTGATGCCACAACGGGGCAAAATGCAGTATCTCAGGTGCAGATATTTAAAGAAATTGTGGGGGTGAACGGACTGATTGTCACAAAACTAGACGGCTCGTCTAAAGGCGGGGTAATTGTGGCAATTGCCGAAGAATCAAAACTGCCGATTTATTTTATCGGCGTCGGTGAAAAGATAGAAGATCTGGATGTTTTTGATGCTCATCAATATGCAAGAAGTTTGCTTGATTTACCGCAGGATTAGTGTGTGATGAAAATGTACATTTTGTTTGTTCTTTTTTTGCTCGGAGTACTTACTTTTCTATACAGCCTGATATATGAGCCGTATGCATTGGAAGTTAAGAAATATACATTAAAGAATCCAAAATTATCAGGGTTGAAAATTGTTTTTGCTTCCGATTTTCACATGGCACCGTATTCTTTTGAACAAAAGCGATTAAAGCGAATAATTAAGCAGATTAATTCAGAAAATGCAGATATTGTGATTTTGGGCGGTGATTTTGTGAAAGGGCACCGAAAAAAATCATCAATGCCGATAAAAGATATTGCAGCTGAATTGCATCGCATTAAGAGTCATTACGGAGTTTATGCGGTTATGGGAAACCATGATACGTATTACGGGAAAGATGAAGTCGCAGATGGGTTGACGAATATCGGTATTAAGGTTTTGCAGAACCAAAATGCCAAAGTTCAAACGCAAAACGGGAATGTTTGTATTGCCGGTGTTAAGGACTATATTTCAGATATGCCGGATATTCAAAAAGCATTGAACGATTGTACCGAACCGGTGATTTTAGTTTCGCATTCGCCTGATATTTTTCCGAATGTTGAAAAAATTGATTTGATGCTTGCAGGGCACACACATGGCGGACAGATTGTGTTTCCGCTTATCGGTGCGCTCATCGTGCCGTCTGATTACGGACAAAAATATCGCTACGGTTTGATAAAAGAAAGGGATAAAACACTGATTGTTTCAAAAGGATTAGGCACCAGTTTGATGCCTTTCAGATTGAACTGCAAACCGGAAATAGTCGTGATTGATTTTGAATAAAAAATACCTGCATTGTTTGCAGGTATTTTCAGAAATAAATCTTATTATTTCTTAAAATTATTTCTTGCTTGCAGAAGTTGTTTTGCTGGAAGATTTAGCTTTTACAGAATTTGATTTCGTAGAGCAAGATTTTGTTGTTGATTTCTTGCTGCAACCGCAAGAAGATTTTGTTCCATAAAGTTGGCAAATAGCTTGATTCCAGAAATATTCATCCTGACCGCTCGGGCAGCCGGCGTTTTGCCAATTGTAGTAAGCAGCTTCACGAATGTAGTTTTCGTTATAATTTTTAGTCATGTTAAATTCTCCAATAATTCAGTTTATTACGTTAATTTATAACAAGTAGAATTATAATCTTTTTTTTGACTTCGTCAATACTTTAAATGAAGAATTTTAAATTTTTTTTGCATCTGATTTCAATATCGGATTTTTTGAGATATATTTTTGGAATTTCGGCATAAAAATATAGTAAAGTCAGTGTTATTTTACTTGCAATTTTGCAGATTAATCTATATAGATATATAGAATACAAAATTAAATGCAAACGAATATTATTTGGCAGTATCAAACAGGAGTTTATTATGGATAATATGTTATCAAAAGAAGAAATCGGCGCCATTGTTGACGGTGATCACGGTAATGTTTTTGCAGTGCTGGGTATTCATCGCGATAAGGGAACAAAGAAAGTTTTTATTCGTACATTTCAGCCTTTTGCTTCTTCGGTTGATGTAATTGATCGTAAAGGAAAGTTAATCGGAAAAATGCAAAAGATTGATGAACGCGGTTTCTTTCAGTTTAACAGCGATAAAACGGCGGAATTTGATTATAAGTTCAGCATTGTTAACGATCAGGGGCATCGTTATGAGGCAGAAGATACTTATCGTTTCAGATCAACGATAGGGGATATTGATGAATATTTGTTTGCACAAGGGAATCACTACGAAATTTATAAAAAACTCGGTGCGCACGTTATGGAAATAGATGGTGTAAAAGGTGTGGCTTTTGCCGTGTGGGCACCAAATGCCAAACGTGTTTCGGTTATCGGCACTTTCAATAACTGGGACGGACGTGTCAATGTAATGCGCAGACATATCAGTTGCGGTATTTGGGATATATTTATTCCGGGGTTGGTTGAAGGCGAATATTATAAATATGAAATAAAAACACAGGAAAATTATATTTTGCAAAAATCCGATCCGATGGCAACTTATTCCGAAGTACGTCCGCGGACGGCATCGGTTGTGTTTGATATTAACCATTACAAGTGGAATGATGCTGACTGGATGAATTATCGTAAAACATCAAATACCTATGATAAGCCGATGTCTATTTATGAAGTTCATTTGGGCTCATGGCGGCGCAAAGGCGATAACGGCAGTGAGTTCTTAACATATCGCGAGTTGGCAGACAGGTTGGTGCCGTATGTTTGCAATATGGGATTTACTCATGTTGAATTTATGCCGTTGTGTGAACACCCTTTGGATGCTTCATGGGGTTATCAGATTACCGGTCTGTTCGCCCCGACATCGCGTTTCGGGAATCCGGATGATTTTCGTTATATGATTGATAAATTCCATCAGGCCGGTATCAGCGTGATTATGGATTGGGTGCCGGCGCATTTTCCGAAAGACGGACACGGACTGGTTGAATTTGACGGAACGTGCTTATATGAACATGCCGATCCGCGTAAAGGCGAGCAAAAAGATTGGGGTACAAAAATCTTTAATTTCGGGCGCACGGAAGTTTGTAATTTCTTGTGTGTGAGTGCATTGTATTGGCTTAAGGAATTTCACATTGATGCTCTGCGTGTTGATGCCGTGGCTTCAATGTTATATTTGGATTATTCGCGCAAAGCCGGTGAGTGGATTCCGAACGTATATGGCGGCAATGAAAATTTGGAGGCTATCGCTTTTATACGTAAAATGAATGAAATTGTTTATTCTCAATCTCAAGGCGGATACACTTGCGCCGAGGAATCTACGGCATGGCCGATGGTTTCGCGTCCGGTATCGGCCGGAGGTTTGGGCTTCGGTTATAAATGGAATATGGGGTGGATGAACGATACGTTGCGCTATATCAGCCATGAGCCGATACACCGCAAATATCACCACGGCCTTTTGACATTCGGCTTGTTATATGCGTTTAACGAAAACTTTATTCTGCCGATTTCGCATGATGAGGTTGTTCACGGCAAAGGCTCAATGCTTTCCAAAATGCCGGGCGACGAATGGCAAAAGTTTGCGACACTCCGTGCGTATTACGGATTTATGTGGACGCATCCGGGTAAAAAACTTTTGTTTATGGGGTGCGAATTCGGACAGGATTGGGAATGGAATTGCGAAGAAAGTTTGCGCTGGCATCTGCTGGAATATCCGATGTATAAAGGTATGCAAAACTGTGTGCGCGATTTGAATTTAATGTATAAAGGTAATGCACCGTTATACGAAGAAGATTTTGATTCTCGCGGTTTTGAGTGGATTGATTATGCCGATTGTGATGACAGTGTGATTTCATACATTCGCCGCGGTCATAATCCGGATGATTATTTGCTGGTTATTTGCAATTTCACGCCGGTTGTACGTCATGGCTATCGTGTCGGCGTGTATGAGGCTTGTGCCTATCAGGAAATATTTAACAGTGACGATAAAAATTACTGGGGTAGCGGTGTACGTAATGAAGGTCCGCAACAAGCACAAAATTATGGTGTAAACGGAAAGCCGTATTCTGTTGAAATTGTGCTGCCGCCGCTTTCAACCATTGTGTTAAAACCGCTCAGATAATATAAGGCAAGGCAAATGGGCAATATAAGAACATCGTTTGGAAAATCGTATCCTTTGGGTGCAACGTATGACGGTAAGGGTGTCAATTTTGCGCTTTTTTCTGCCCATGCCGAAAAAGTTGAACTTTGCTTGTTTAATGAAGACGGAACTAAGGAACTGCAACGTATTCCGATAGAAATAAACGATAATAATATTTGGCATATTTATGTGGAAAATATGCATCCGGGGCAAGTGTACGGGTATCGGGTGTATGGTCCGTATAAACCCCAAGAGGGTAAGCGTTTTAATCCAAACAAATTACTGTTGGATCCTTATGCCAAAAAAATGATTGGAAAACTTATTTGGCATAAGGCATTATTCGGTTATGATTTGGACAGCGCCGACAAAGATTTGTCGTTCAGCACGCTTGACAGTGCACCATATGTGCCGAAATCTGTGGTTGTGGAGGATACGTTTGATTGGGAAAACGATCAGCATCCGCAAACGCGCTTTGAAGATACAATAATTTATGAAATGCATGTACGCGGTTATACAATGTTGCACCCGAAAGTTGAACCGTGTAAACGCGGTAAATTTGCGGGACTGATTTCGCCGAGTATTGTGCATTATTTAAATTGGCTTGGCATAACGGCGGTAGAGTTGTTGCCGGTGTTTTCGTTTTTCGGTGAAAAAGACGGAATGTACATTGATAACTATTGGGGGTATGAAACGCTGTCATTTTTTGTTCCGGAAGCCAATTATTTGACCGGTAATGATATTGATGAATTCAAACAAATGGTTAAAGTTTTGCATGCCAACAATAAAGAAGTTATTTTGGATGTTGTTTATAACCATACGATTGAAGGAAATCAACTCGGACCGACACTTTGTTATCGCGGTATTGATAACGAGAGTTATTACACATTGCAGGAAAATAAGCGTTTTTATTATGACAGTACCGGTTGCGGCGCGTCATTTAATATACAGAATCCATATGTATTAATGCTGGTAATGGATTCAATGCGCTATTGGGTTAATGTGATGCACGTTGACGGCTTCAGGTTAGATTTGGCAACAAGTTTAAGTCGTGTGCATGGAGAATTTATGCAGGATAGTCCGTTTTTATCAGCCGCTAGACAGGATGAGACGTTACGTCAGGTGAAAATTATTGCCGAACCGTGGGACGCAACAATGGACGGGTACAGAATCGGGGCTTTCCCGCCGGGATGGGCAGAGTGGAATGACCGGTATCGTGATGTTGTGCGGCGTTTTTGGCGCGGTGATGCCAAACAAATAGGGGAACTTGCCAGTCGTATTACAGGTTCAAGCGATATTTTCGGATATTGCAATCGCGACATTTGGAGCAGTATTAATTTTTTGACATCGCATGACGGTTTTAATTTGCGAGATGCCGTAAGTTATAATATTAAGCATAATATAGTTAACGGTGAAAATAATCGTGACGGAAATGACGCCAACTGGACATGGAATTCCGGTGAAGAAGGGTTTACGAATAATCAAGCCGTTAAGGATAACAGGCTTTTGAGACTGCGTGCTATGCTTGCTACATTGTTTCTTTCATTCGGTACACCGATGTTGGTTGCGGGGGATGAATTCGGTAATACGCAATTCGGCAACAATAATCCTTATTGTCAGGACAATGTTATTACTTGGATTGTATGGGAATCCATTAATAAAACGGACCGCTATTTGGTGCGCTATGTTAAAAGATTGATTGCTTTGCGTGAAAAAATGAAAATATTCGGTCGCAGCAAGTTTTTTACCGGTAAGATAATGAAGTATGATAATTACAGTGTCAAAGATTTGGTTTGGCTGACACAGGAAGGAAAAGAATTTACCAATCAAGATTGGCTGACGGAAAATCGCAAATGTATGTCGGCACTTGTTTTTAACGGTGAATGTTCATACCAAATTATTATTAACGGAGAAGCTCAAAATATTACATGGAAGTTGTCACCGTCATTTAAAAAACTTAAAACAGAGCTGATTTTTGACAGCACTAAAATTGCAAATACAAACGAAATTATAAATCCGGCAAAATCTATTGAAGTGCCGGCGTGGAGTGTTCTATTGCTCAAAATCAGTCAACCGGAGAGATAAATATGCAAGACAGTTGGAGTTTATTATTGCAAAAATTGGGTATTGCCAAAACATTTTATGATGCGGCGCAGAATCAAAAACAGTATAATGTTGATGATGAAGTTTTGCTCAAAATGGTAAACTATTTGGGATATCCTCTTAAAGATATTGCTGACAGTGCCGAGTTGTTGGAAAAAATAGAAAACCGGCGTTGGCAATATGCATTAGAGCCGATATATGTGGTGCGGCAAAATGATAAATCCTTTGATGCGGTTTTGAAAGAAGATGATATCAGTAGTTTTGAACTGACTGTTACCGATTTTCAAGGAAATGCTTTAGAGGTAGATTATACTGTTTGTGAAGCGGAAACGAAAAAACGCGGTTCGGTTATGTATAAAAAGTTGCAAATTAAGATTACGACGGATATGTTACCGCAATATTATAATCTGGAAATATGTTGCGGTAAAAAAACAAGTTGCAGTGTGTTGGCCGTAACGCCGGATAAATGTTATATTCCCGAGGTTTTGCAACATCAAAAACTATGGGGATTTGCCGTTCAGCTGTATTCTCTAACAAGTCGGCGGAATTGGGGTGTCGGTGATTTTACCGATTTGAAAAACTTTGTTTGTTTTTGCCGCTCACAAGGAGCTGATGTTATCGGCTTAAACCCGTTAAATGTGTTGGTGCATGACCGGCCGGAAAATGCCAGTCCGTATTCTTCTGTCAGCAGGTTGTTTCTAAATCCGATTTATATTGATGTGGAAAAAGTTGTTGGTTTTAAAGCGGAATATATTAAGGGAAAAGAAAGCGAAATTGTGCATCTGCGCCAAACGAAAAACATTGATTATACCGGTGTCTATAATTTAAAAATAAGCGTTTTACGACAGATTTATGAGGAATTTAAAAAGGATACAAAATCTAAAGACTATAAGGAATATGAAAATTATTGCAAAAAACAGGGAAATGATTTGGACAATCTGGCAGCCTACCAAGCCATACATGCATATTATTATGCCGAATCTAAAGGTGGCTTGAATTCTTGGCCGAAAGAAATGCAGAATCCGAATTCGGCTGCGGTAACAGCTTTCAAAAAATCACATCAGTCGGAAATTGCGTTTTTTAAGTTTTTGCAATATGTGGCAGACAAACAGTTGCAAGAAGTTTATGCAGAAGTTGCAAAATGCGGATTGAAAATCGGCTTATACCGTGATTTACCGGTCGGGTTAAGTAAAGACAGCGCCGAACTTTGGAGCGGATGTGATTTATTCATTAAAGATTGCGGTGCCGGTGCGCCGCCGGATGTGTTTTTCCCGACAGGGCAAAAGTGGGGATTAGGTGCGTTCAATCCGTATACGCTCAAAGCCAATGCTTATCGGCCGTTTATTAAGGTTCTGCGGGCGGCGATGGAGGGCGCGGGAACATTGCGTATTGATCACGTAATGAGCTTAATGCGTTTATACATAATTCCGGACAAAGAAGAAAACGGTACATATGTTTATTACAATTTTGATGATATGCTCGGTATTGTGGCTCTGGAAAGCTATTTGAACAAGTGTATGGTTGTCGGTGAAAGTATCGGCAACGTTCCGGACGGTTTTATTGAAAAACTGCATGCACGCGGTATATATTCTTTGAGCGTTTTATGGGCAGAGCGTTGGAACGGTTTCGGGGATTTCAGAATGCCGTATGATTTTGCGACAGAAACTTTCAGTTCGGTCGGCACGCATGATATGGCTCCTTTAAGAATGCGTTGGTTCGGTTATGATATTGAAACAATGTATAATCTGAAGATGCTTGATGAGGCTGAACGGCAAGATCAATATAAAGGGCGTGAAGATGAGCGCCGTCGCTTACTTAATGCGCTGGATTACAGCGGTGTGTGGCCTGAAGACAAACAGAGACAAGGTGATTGCATCTATGGTGAAGGATATCCGAACGGTTTGACGGAAGCGGTGGAAACTTATGTTTCCACAAGTGCCAGCAATGTATATTTGGCACAATTGGAAGATATTTTCGGAGTAGAAGTGTTACAAAATCTTCCGGGAACAGACGTTGATAAGCATCCGAACTGGCGGCGTAAATTACCGGTTTGTTTGGAAGATATTGCGACAAATGCTGAGTTTATGCGTGCGCGTCAGGCGATTAAACGTTGATTTATTTGCTTTGATATTTTAAGGCATCTAAGGCGCCTTGCAAAATGTAGGCGGCGGCGGATGAGTCCAAAACTTTTTGCCGTTTTTGCCTTGATAAGTCAACTTCGTTAATGAGGAATTTTTCCATGGCGGCGGAAGACAGTCTTTCGTCCCAAAAAGTATAAGGCAGCGGAATTTCCGCATAAAGTTTCTCGGCAAATTTTTTGACTTCGCGGGCAATATCGCCTTCAAGTCCGTTCATTTGTAACGGCAGACCGTATATAATGCCGCCGATTTCCTTTTCGGTGATAATTTTCTTCAGTTCCGCTAAATCTTTTTGCCACGAAGTTCGGTATAAAATTTTATAAGAAGTTGCAATGCTTTGCAACAAATCGGAAACGGCAATACCGATGCGCTTAGAACCGTAATCAATGCCCATGACGGCACTGTATGGTTTTATTTGTGCTTTGAAACCCGATAAGTCCATAATCCACCTCTTTAAAACGAAGGTGAAACAATTTACATAAAAAGTCAACGAAATAATATGTTGTCTATATTTTTTTTTGCTTTACTATTATTTTTATCAATAGTATTGTGAGGGTATTCTTAATCAGTTTATTTGAGGTGTACACAATGAAAATAAAGTATTTATTAGCTGCCGTGTTGGCTTTATTGGCTTCTCCGGCGCGTGCCGAACTTGAAATTGATGTTACCGGTGCATCACGCAATCCGATGCCTATTGCGTTGCCGGAAATGATCGGTTCAAGTTCAAACATATTCACAAAGTTGGTAGGTCGTGACTATGGGGATAAAATTCACGAAGTTATTTCTGCCGATTTAGATAGAAGCGGTTTGTTCAAAATTATTCCGCAGAACAGTTATATAGAAACACTTTCCTCTATTGATCAGAGACCGCAATTCGTTGATTGGCAGGCCATTAAGGCACAAGCTTTGGTGCAAAGTCAAATTACCGAATTGCCGGGGGAAAAATTAAAAGTTGATTTCAGATTGTGGGATGTGGCTGCATCACAACAACTTTTGGGTAAATCGTTTACTTCTACCAAAGATAATTGGCGCCGAATCGCACATGTTGTTGCCGATGCCATCTACGAAAGATTGACCGGCGATAAGGGATATTTTAATACGCGTGTTGTCTATGTTTCGGAAAGCGGCCCGACAACCAGGCGTGTGAAGCGGTTAGCTATGATGGATCAGGATGGTGAAAATCATAAGTTTTTAACTGACGGGCGTAATTTGGTATTAACGCCGCGCTTTTCTCCGAATATGCAAAAAATCACTTATTTGGAATATGTCGGTCATAATCCGCGCGTATATTTGATGGATTTGACGAGCAACAGTCGTCAGGTTCTGGGTAATTTCCCGGGGATGACCTTTGCACCGGTGTTCTCGCCGGACAGCTCTAAAGTTTTGATGAGCTATGCAAACAAAGGTGCAACACATATTTATGAGATGAATTTGCGTACCAAGAGCATTAAGCAAATAACTTTCGGTAATGCGATTGACACTTCGGCAAGCTATTCGCCGGACGGTTCTAAGATTGTGTTCAATTCAGACCGCGGTGGCAATCAACAACTTTATGTGATGGATGCCGATGGCGGAAATGTTGAAAGAATCAGCTTCGGTAAAGGGCGTTATGCCACACCTGTATGGTCACCGCGCGGTGATTATATTGCCTTTACCAAAATGGCCAATGGTGCGTTTTATATCGGTGTAATGGCACCGGACGGCAGTGGCGAACGTTTGCTTGCAGACGGATTTTTGGTTGAAGGACCGACATGGTCGCCGAACGGACGCGTATTGATGTTCTTCCGTCAGGATCGCGGCAGTCCGGTCAGATTATACACGATTGATTTAACCGGCTATAACGAGCGCCGTATTATCACACCGTCGGAGGCTTCCGATCCGGCATGGTCGCCGTTGTTGCCTCTGTAATAATCTTAATTAAAAAATACCCTTTATCATAGCGATAAAGGGCATTTTTTTGTTCTAAATAATTTTATTTTTGCACAATAACATCTTTCAGCTTGAAGTATGCAAAATCTTCTTCACAAGGAATATTGAATTTTATCCGAGCCATTTCTTGAAAATCATTGGCTTCTACGGATGATTCGTAAATAGGGTTTCCTTGAGGATTATGAAATGTAACGGTTATAATAATTTTAGCAATCGGTTCGTTTGTTTCGTTTTCCAATAAACCGCAGGCAGCTTGATCACACTTACGCATATCGTAGACTTTAATGCCGTCTTGGTTAAATACATTTGTTTGTTCTCTGGAAGCTGTTTCCGTTAATGGCATTTCTTTCGGTTTTTCGCCGGATGACATTACGTACAGGCCGAGCAAAATGATAACAACTATTGCGGTGAGCGGAATCTTTTTTCCTCTTACCTCAACATATTTACCTTTTAAACGTTTGCCATATACATTTTTCCCGCAAGCCCAGCATTCCTTGCCGGCGGTTATAAATTTGCGATTTTTAAGAGCAGATAAAATACTCTTGATGCTTTGAAACGTTGTTTTTGCCGTTTCGGAAGCGTTTTTTACGTCGTTTGTATCCATTGTTGTATCCTTTTCTTATTATTTATCCCACAGGGATATACCTCTGCTCAAACGAATGCGTTGAGATTCTATTGTTGTAGATAAGTTCATCTTGCCGCTTTTGACAATACCGCGAACCTGATCGCCTTGTGTCGGGTCCGGATTGGCAAAAACGTATTCCAGCTTGGCTCGTTTCGGAACACCGACAAGTGTTTGGTGCAATACCGCCAAAATGCCATTACCAACCAAGTCAAATGCCATTTCTTCGGAAATGCCCGTCGCCGCCGCATATTTAACGATGGATTGAATGGCATCGGTTACGGTTGAGGCGTGAATGGTTGACAATACCAAGTGGCCTGAAATTGCAGCGCGCAGAGCTTCGGAAGCAATTTCCGGATCGCGAATCTCACCCAAATACACATAACGCGGCTTTGAGCGTAACATGGATTTTAATCCGGCTTCCCATGAACCGCCCGGCGGTGTCATTTGCTTGCAAATTCCCAATTCGCCGTTTACCGTATGGTATGTTCCGTCAAGCGGCATTTCAACCGGATCTTCCAGAGTGAAAGCATAACCGCCGTCGCGGATTAAAAATTCGCGCAATAAAGCGGATAATGTTGTTGTTTTACCCGAACCCGTGGTACCGGCCAATAAAATCAGTCCGGAACAACCGCTGAGAGATTTTAAATAATTCAGCAGTTTTTCTTCAATGCCGAGTTTATTAATATCTGGAACGGTGTGCGGCATTTTTCGGGCGCAATATTGTTGTCCGTCTAGTGTTACCGTTCGTTCCACACGATAGTTTAGTCCTTTATATTTTACCAAATAGCTCGGATTTTCTCCATCATAAGTATCTCTTACGGTTTGATAAAATTCATCATAATCGTCCGGCTGAACCTGAATTAAACCGCTGGGTGTTTTGCGTCCCCAAATATAGGCCGTCCCGTCAGGAATGATGTATATATCCGAGAATTCCGTTTCGTTTACTGTTGCCATTGTTTTACTCTTTCAAAATTAATTCTGGTGTTATTCTACAATGATTTTATTAAAATTGCATTAAACAAAGTTATCCACAAACAAAATGCTATATTATAAATGTTTAAGCCCCGAAATTTAATTGGTATCTTTAGGGAAACCGTAACGCTGCTCAATTTGACCTTTATTTTTGTGAAACATCAGGTTAGCCTGAAACAGGACTAATTTATAAGAGGTGACTATGAAAAAGATCTACGCAATGTCGGCCTTGGCTCTTTTGCTTGGCGCAACAAGTGCGCATGCCGCCGGCTACCAATTAAACGAATTTTCCGCTAACGGTTTGGGACGTTCTTTTGCAGGTTTGGGGGTTGTCGGTGATGATTTATCCGCATTGGGTTACAATCCGGCAGGTATGACTTTGGTTAAATATTCCGGCGTACAAGCAGGTGTGACCTTAACAGAAATTGCGGCAAAGGCCAAAAGCAAATACGGAACGGATAAAATGGATTATTTTGTACCGATGCCGAGTTTGATGGGACAGTATAACTTAAACAATAAATGGTTTTTCGGTGCCGGTATTTATGTGCCGTATGGTTTGTCCACAAAATATAAACATGACAGTAACGCCGCCACAAAATCTATGGGGGGTGTTCGTAAATCAGAACTGGAAGTGATTGACGGGAACTTGTCAGTGGCATACAGATTTGATAATGGATTGTCTTTGGGTGTCAGCGGAATTATACGTCGTATTAAAGGCCAATTGACATCAAATGTTAATGCAATGCAAGGCGGTGTATACAGTGATTTTAAGGTTAAAGGCTGGTCTCATACATATCAGTTAGGTGCCGTATATGAATTTAATGAAGATTCTCGCATCGGTTTATCTTATAGAGCCAAAAGCACACAACACACACATGGTAAGCACTACGTCAGTGCCAGTGATCCGGTGTGGGCACAAATATATGAACAAATGGGATTTGTCGGAAAATTCAAATCTATGTCCGATCCGGAATTGCCGGCAAGCTGGATTTTATCCGGTTATCATAAATTTGCACCGAAATGGGGTACTTCCTTCACGGTTAAATATGTTCAATGGCATCGTTTCTATGTCTTTCCGGGAAAAACTTCTTGGCCGGCAAGAAAAAATCTTGATGTGGATTATAAGTGGAAAGATGCGTGGACATTTGCTCTCGGTCAGGATTATTATTTAAACGATAATTGGACGCTTCGCGCCGGTCTTGCATGGGATCAATCTCCGACACCGAGCAATACATATCGTACCAATCGTATTCCGGATTCAGATCGTCTTTGGGCATCTGCCGGTTTCAGTTATATGACGGGTAATCATGAGTTTGATTTCGGTTATGCCCATTTGTTTATGATGCACGGGCGCGTTCGCAACGATTCAACAGATTTGCAGTCAAAATATCACAATCATAGTAATATGTTTGCTTTCCAATACCAATACAAATTCTAAAACTCGTCTAACGGGTACCTACTTGTAAGCCGACTGTCTTATGTACTTTTTTGTGTACACTGCGACAGTCGGCTTACGGCGTATTTACCACGTTATCCGAGTTTTCCTCATAGGCCGTGCCGGTTGCCTTTGCTGTCCGTTTCTTATGTACTTTTTTGTGTACACTGCGACAGTCGGCTTACGGCGTATTTACCACGTTATCCGAGTTTTCCTCATAAGCCGTGCCGGTTGCCTTTGCTGTCCGTTTCTTATGCACTGTTTGTGTACACCGCGCAAAAGGACTTACTTCGTATTTAC
>JAFVBT010000033.1 GCA_017479785.1 Alphaproteobacteria bacterium | reverse complement strand
ACAGCCCCCTTGATTTCAATGTCGTAAACTTAAGGCAATTTTTCGGGAAGTGAGTCTGAACGCAGTAAGCCCACAATACTCCCTCGTCTATTAAACAGTAGAAAAAATGTTATTATTTTTATGTAATTCTTTTAAATTTTATTTATTTAACATTTTTCGGTTGAAACAGAACACGCTTTCTGCTACAATCAATGAATAAAAGTTTTAGTTGTAAAATATTCAATTTGGAGAAAAAGTGATGAAAAGAATAAGACAACTAATCAGTCTTCTGTTGACGGCGGCGTTGTTGTCAGGCGTGCTTTGTTTTAGCGGCGCGAATGCGGCAAATACTGCCGAAATTACCGCCGACTATAAAAATTTAAACTCCAAAAACTGGATGTCAGCCATTGCGGACAGCCGCTATCTTTGCGAAATCAATCTTCCCGGCTCACATGACAGCGCAACCGCATATTGCAAAAACACAACAAACAACCATGCCGAATTCTTCGGCTTTCCTGTATTGAATACGGGTAAATATGCAAAAACGCAGTCGCTCACGCTTGCAAAGCAGTTAGAGGCCGGCGTGAGGTATTTGGATTTGCGTTTTTCTCCCGCACAGGGAAAATTGCTGCTTTGTCACGGCAACAGGCAAAAGGCGGCGTATGGCCTTTATGCGGCGGGCGTATTAAGCTTACTTCATCCGGTATTTTTGTTAGCGGTGTATTTTATTTCTCATTTAGATATAGAGTTTTATGCGTATGAAGATGAGACATGCACCGTGCCGTTAACGAGTGAGAGCGTGCTCGAGCAGGTAAAAGACTTTTTAAAAGAAAACCCGAGCGAGTGTGTCATTATTACCGCAAAAAAAGAAAACGGCGATGAAGAAGAATTTGTAAAACTCCTTCGGGAGCAGATACAGCAATTAAAAACACAAAAAAACCCTGCTACAAACGAGGCGTATTTATATACTCAAAACGGCGCAGGCGTTTATACAAAAATGCCTTCTCTTTCGGAAGTAAGGGGAAAAATTGTTTTAATGACCCCCGCATATGAAACGCTGGGGGCGGGAGATATGCTGGATGCCGGCAACGGCGCAGGGCAAACCGCCTTTATGGGAATGCCTTTTTATTATGAAAACCACTGGAATGTGGCGGCAGAGAAAAAAATAAAATATATTAACGATTTTATTCAAACACATTCTGCCGATATGCAGAAAAACCCGACAAAACATTTGCCTTATGCCAATGTACTCAAAACCAACTCAAACACGGCAATGCGCCAAAGTCCTTATGAGATTGCAACACAGGTAAATCAAAGTTTGTATGCGCCCGGTCACCTTGTGAAAGGGCGTTACTACGGCTGGATTATGGGCGATTTTATGGATGAAGAAACTTGCAGCGCCATATGGCAGACGAATTATTTTGTATTTGAATAACATCATAGAAATCAGCAAAACACCCTAAAAGGAGCAGTACGATGGAAAAGATAGCATTTATTATTCGGCAGGTTTTAATTATTTGGTTCGCGCTTGTTGCGTGGATTGGCGGCATCGTGTCGGGTGAGCCGTCTATCACCTCCGGAAATATGGAAATCGCCCACACACTTGAGTATAACTATGGTGACGGCGTCAGTTTTTGCCAGGGGCTTGCGACGGACGGAAAAGTTTTTTACGGCATCGGGGCATATAAGTTTCTTGACTACAATGCCATTACGAAAATTGATATAGAAAGCGGCGAAATTCTTGAATGTAAAGAGATGTGCCTGCCCAAAGAATTGTTGCTTAAAGGTTATTCGCATCTCGGTGACGGGTGCTTATATAACGGCAAACTGTATATCGCGTTAGAGGATTTCGGGTTTCGCCATCCCGGCGTGATTGCGTATGACCCGCAAACGCTGGAGTATATTGATTTTCACACTTTGCCCGAAGAGGGGCGCGGGAACGGGCGCATTCCCTGGTGCGTGATTCAAGATGATATTTTGTATTACTCTCAATCTAATGATGTGGATGAGATTCGTATGCTCAATTTAAGCGATTTTTCGTACCGTGGCGCTTTGAAAATTGATACAACGCTTTTTAAGGTGCAAGGCGGCGAAATTTATAACGGTACACTTTATATGGTGACGAATTCCGGTTACCGCAATAAAACGATGTATGCGGTCAATTTACAAACCGGCCATGTGGAAGAAACTTTTGTGCGCTGTACCGGCAGGTTGGATGCAGAGGGTGAAGGCATTGCCATTTGCCCGCTGAAGGATGGTTCGGTGTTTCACATTATTGATGTCGGTTCCAAGGTGAGGATTATCAGTTACCGACCTACGCAGTAATTCTTTCATGCCGGTCGGAATATAAAATACAGACCCGTACCGACAAGGCAATGAAAAATCGCGGCGGCGAAACGATGTTTTACATTTTCCTTTAAGTTTCGGCATTGCAAACAGGAGAGAAAGGAAATTATATTATGTGGTTATCTGTTTTATTCTTTTTGTTGAGCATTATCCCCTCTGTTTTGGTGATTGTATGGATAATGAAACGAAAAAAAGAAGATTTGGAATACAAAAAAAGTTGCAAATCGGCGCTTATCAGGGGGTTGATATGCGTGTTGCCGATTCTGGCGCTTTCCGCCGTATTATACATTGTCAGCCGTATTCTGAAAGCGACGGCGCTGCAATCCGTTAACATTCTCGTTTACAAGGCAATTTACACATTTATTGTGCTGGCATTTGCAGAAGAGTATGTAAAGTTTTTCTCCTTTAAAGGGCTGCTCAAAAAGCGTGCAATCAATTATTCATGGGCAGATGTGGTTGCTTTTATGGTTATTATCGGCACCGCTTTCGGTTTGGTGGAGGATATTCCGTACGCCATCGGCGCCACACCTGTGATTATGCTCGTTCGCGGGTTTACGATGGGGCATTTGGGCTACGGTTTTATGATGGGATGGTTTTACGGCAAAAAACTCTACACCGGCAAAAAGCGATACGGTGTATTGGCTTTTGTGCTTCCGTTTTTGCTGCACGGGTTATATGATTTCTCTTTAACGCCGGAGTTGTTGGAGTGGAATGATAATATTGCGTTTTTAGGCGTAGCGTTAGCCGCTACGGACCTTGTGTTGCTTGCGCTGATGATTCGTTTCTTTATTAAGGCGCGCAAAAAAGAGCACTATAACATCGATTTATCTGTTATGTTCAAGGCATAAATATGGCATAGCAGTCACGCACGAACCCGCTTAAAATCCGCTATTTAAGCGAATTTTAGCGTTTTCTAACTTGATTGGCGCCAGCCAACCTGCGTTCTCAAAGCACTAAAATTCATCTTAACTATCAGGATTTTAAGTGCTTTGCAGTTTCTATT
>JAFVBT010000032.1 GCA_017479785.1 Alphaproteobacteria bacterium | reverse complement strand
AGAAACGCACAAAGAGCGAAAAAGAGTGATGTTGTATCACCTGCTTCTCGCTTGCGTGAAAATGTGTTGGAAGTTTTAAAACGTGAAGGCTACATTGCCGGTTATGAAAAAAGCAATGTTCGTCCGGGCGTTAATGAACTTCGTATTCAATTAAAGTACCATGAGGGTACGGCTGTTATAACAGAAATTTACCGCGTCTCTACGCCGGGTCGTCGCGTTTATTCAAGCGTGAAAGATTTGCCGAGAGTATACAATGGTTTGGGTATTTCCATCGTTTCCACACCGCAAGGTGTTATGAGCGATAACGAAGCCCGCAAAGCCAATGTCGGCGGTGAAATTTTATGTCAGGTATTCTAAGGAGGAAACAATGTCAAGAGTTGGTAAATATCCTGTTGTTGTTCCTGCCGGTGTAGAATTAAGCATAAACAATAACACTGTAACGGCAAAAGGCAAATTAGGCACATTAAGTTATACTTATGATGACAGCCACGTTGCAACAAAATTAGAAGATGGTAAAATCAGCGTTTCACCGTTGTCTCAAAGCAATATGTCCAGAGCATTATGGGGAACGACTCGCGCACGTATTAACGATATGGTTAAAGGTGTCAGCGAAGGTTTTGCCAAAGAAATGGAATTAATCGGTGTTGGTTATAAAGCGCGTGTTGAAGGCAAAAATTTAGTTTTGTCTTTGGGCTATTCGCATGAAATTGTTTTCAATACTCCGGAAGGTGTTCAAATTTCTTGTGCCGCGCCGACACAAATTAAAATCTTTGGTGCAGACAAGCAATTGGTCGGCCAAGTTGCCGCTCAAATCCGTAAATACAGAAAACCTGAACCATATAAAGGCAAGGGCGTAAAATATGCTACGGAAACTGTTCGTCGTAAAGAAGGTAAGAAGAAATAAGGAATAATTCGATGAATACACCAAAAAAATTGTTTGAAAGAAGAAAAGCGCGCGTAAGATCTGCCATTAAGGCCGCCGCAAACGGAAAAATGAGATTATCCGTATTTCGCAGCGGTAAGCATATTTATGCGCAAATTATAGACGATGTAAAAGGTTTGACGGTTGCCAGCGCTTCTACACTTGATAAAGAAGCCAGAAGCCAAATTAAAAAATCTTCTACAGTAGAAGCTGCAAGCTTCATTGGTAAATTAGTGGCTGAAAGAGCTGTTAAGTCCGGTATTTCCGAAGTTATATTTGATCGTGGCGGATATATCTATCACGGTCGCGTAAAGGCTTTGGCGGATGCTGCTCGCGAAGCCGGATTGAAATTCTAGGAGATTGAAATGGTACAAGCTACAGATCGTCATAATAAAAAAGAAGTAAAAGATGAATTGGTTGAAAAACTGGTTCACGTTAACCGCGTTGCCAAAACCGTAAAAGGCGGGCGCACGATTTCGTTTGCAGCTGTTGTTGTCGTCGGTGACCAGAAGGGTCGTATCGGCTTAGGTACCGGCAAGGCAATGGAAGTGCCTGACGCAATCGTAAAAGCAACAAACGAAGCACGCAAAACGATGATTCGTATTCCGTTGCGCGAAGGCAGAACGTTACACCACGATATTACAGGTCGTTTCGGTGCGGGTAAAGTTGTTTTAAGAACAGCTCCTGCCGGTACCGGTGTTATTGCCGGTGGCCCGATGCGTGCCGTATTTGAAGTTTTGGGTGTACAGGATGTGGTTGCGAAATCTTTAGGTTCCAACAACCCTTATAACATGATTAAAGCTACTTTTGATGCTTTGAAGTCAATCAATTCTCCGAGAATGATTGCGACAAAGCGCGGTAAAAAAGTCGGCGATATCGTTAGCCGTCGTGAAAATTCGGCTGCTAAAGATGTAAAAGAGGAGGCATAATCCATGGCAACTAAAAAGAAAACAATTAAAGTTACCAGAACAGGAAGTTCAATCGGTCGTCCGGCCTATCAGGAAACAAACTTGAGAGGTTTGGGCTTAACCAAAACAGGTCGCACGGTTGAATTGGAGGATACGCCTGCTGTTCGCGGGATGATTAAGAAGGTGGCTCACTTAGTTCGCGTAGAAGAGTGACAAGAGATTGTGCAGAAAGACTGTCACACTTATAAATTTTCTTCTTGTGTACCTTGTTTGTACACAGCGGCGGAAATTCACAGCGTAGCACAGTCTTTCCTTCCAATGCAAAGTTCTCTGAAGACTAAGACACAAGGAAAAAGGAATAATAAAATGAAACTTAACGAATTAAAAGATAACGAAGGCGCTACTAAAAATCGCAAACGCGTCGGTCGCGGTATCGGTTCCGGTAAGGGCAAGACTTGCGGTCTCGGCCACAAAGGTCAAAAAGCTCGTTCCGGCGGTGCTAAACTCGGTTTTGAAGGCGGACAGATGCCGCTTTACCGTCAGTTGCCGAAGCACGGTTTTAAAAATTCGTTTGCCAAGACGTATGCCGTTGTTAATTTGGATACGATTCAAAAGGCTGTTGATGCCGGTAAATTAGATGCTAAGTCTATTACCGTTGACACTTTATTGAGTTCAAATATTGTATCTAAAAAATTGGACGGTATTCGTTTATTGGCCAGAGGTGCTGTTACCAGCAGCATTAACATTACGGTTAATTCTGCGTCTAAATCAGCTGTTGAAGCAGTTGAAAAAGCCGGCGGTAAAGTTAATATTGCCGAATAGTCGTTTTTATATAAGCAAAAAAGGGGTAGATATGTTTCTGCTCCTTTTTTATTTTGCATAATGATTTTTTAAATAGATTTTAAATACTTTTATTTTATCATGGGGTAGGTTGATTTTAGCAAAGGATGTAAAATGAAAAAGATTGCGGTTGTCGGTGTTATGCAAAGCCAAGGCAGAGAATTGCTTAGTATTCTGGAAGAAACAGGAGTTTCTGCCGACGATATTTTTGCCGTGGATACGGATAGTCCGCTCGGCACGCAGGTGTCGTATGGAGAAGATACGGATATTGATGTTTTTAATTTAGCAGATTTTGATTTTTCGGCGGTGGAATTAGCCGTTTTCTGCACATCTGAAGAGGTTTCAAAAAGATATATTCCGCATGCATTAGCTAAAAAAATCAAAATAATTGATTGTTCGGGTGCTTATGTAACTGATTCCGAAGTTCCGGTTATTATTCCGGGGATTAACGAAGCACAAATTTATGACGCTAAAAAAGGTATTGTAGCCATTCCGTCACCGCAAGTTACACAGCTTTTGGTTCCACTGCAAAAAGTAGCGGCACGTTATGAGATTAAACGCTTGGTAATCAATACATATATGGCAGTATCTGTTTACGGTAAGGAAGCAATGGATGAGCTGTTCAGCCAAACACGTAAAATATTTATGAACGAGCCGTTGGTTGATGATGAAGAAATATTCCATAAGCAAGTTGCGTTTAACGTTTTGCCGCAAGTCGGTGAATTTTTCGGTGATGAAACAAAATACGAATGGGCAATGAATGTAGAAGTTAAAAAAATATTGAATGCGGATATTAAAGTGCATGCAAATTGTGCAATTATACCGGCTTTTATAGGCATTGGTGAGTTTGTGAATGTTGAATGCGGCAAAGATGTTGATGTGGACGATGTTCGCAACTTAATGCGCGATACAAAAGGTGTTGTTGTTTTTGACAAGCGTGTGGATTGCGGATATGTTTCATTAAATGATGTTCAGAGTGAAAATGATATTTATGTCAGTCGCTTGCGGCAAGATATTTCTGTTGATAACGGCTTCAGTTTTTGGTGTGTGGCCGATGATTTACGGGCCGGAGGTGCACAAAATGCCTATAATGTATTGCAACTGATGTTAAAAAAATAGGAAAATAACATGAAAAACTCTTTTATGAAAAAATTTTTAGTGATTTTCTTTACGGCTGTTTTTTGCTTTTGTTCGGCGGCAACGGCGAAAACGAGTGCGGAGTCGACAGTTACGGATAGCCAGATAGAAGGTTTCAGTATAGACTTTACCGGAATCAATAAAGAAATAGATAAAATCCAGAAAAACTTAGATAAAAGCACACTCTCAACAGATAAGATTGATGAATATATATCATATTTAAGTGCGCAAGAAAATTTAATAGCCGTCGGGCGCAAAGATTTGGAAAAGCATATAAAATTTATTCATAAGCAATTGGATGCGCTTGGAGAAAGTCCGAAGGAAGGTGAACTTGAGGATAGTGTAATTACTCAGAAGCGTGAAATTTTAACGCAAGAGCTTGCGGCACAAGACAGGATTCTTAAAGAAGCGGATTTATTGGTTATAAAGATAGAGGATTTGGGTGTGCGTACGTTGAATGTGCGCAATCAAAAAACATATGGTGATTTAATGAACAGGCAATCGGCATTTATTAATCCCGTCGTGTTTTTCAGCGGCATAAAATCATATGTTATATTCTTTTGGGATATTACAAAATCGCCGATAGATTGGTATACAAATTTGCCGAAAGAGCAACGGAGTATGGCTTTGTTTGATATTATATCAATGTGCTTTATTTTGTTGATTGCTTTTATTTTGGCAGTTTTTTTGCGGCGTGCTATTCTCAGAAATTGGGGATATAACGAAAAAATAGAAAAGCCGACATTCGGACGCAAAGTTTTGGCAGCGGTGGCGGTTGCGACTGCACGCGGTTTAATATTTGCCTTTCTAATTATGGGGTGTATGTTATGGATGTCTAGCACCAAAATTTTTGAAGGCAGTTTGTTAAATACCATTCTGACGGCGGCGGCATATACCGGTTTAACCATTATTGTAGAGGCAACAATTTCCCGTGTTATTTTTGCGCCGAATTATCCTCAGTGGCGTTTGATTAATATATCCAGTCAAAAAGCGACACGTTTTACTAGAATGATATTTACATTTATTATCGTTAATGCGCTTGCTGTTTTTCAGTATGTTGTTGCGCAAGAAGCTTCTTATCCGCTTGAGACAATTCATTTTACCATAATTATTGATTGCGTTATTAAAGCATTTTTCCTGATGTGGTTGTCACAAATTGCGTTTAACACATATCAAACCGAAACAAAAGATGTGTCTGAGGGTCAAGAAATTGAAGAAGATAACAGTAGCAAGTTTACGATAATTGTTATTAGCCATTTATTCTGTTTGGGTGTTTTGGCTTTATCTTTGTTCGGGTATCCGGAACTTTCTTTATTCATTTTCGTTCGTATAATCGGCTCAATGATAATTTTCGGAATATTTGAAATTTTACGTCGTTCGGTGATTGATATAACCAAGCGGGTTATTTTATCCGGTCCGTGGATGAAAAGCGTTCGTAACAGTAAAAAACAGGTTTCAAAAATTGAATTTTGGTTGCATGCCGTAATTACTCCGACAATCGCATTATTCTTGATTTTCACATTACTGAATTTTTGGGGTTTGCCGGGTGACTTTATACTACAAGCAATGAAAAAAGTTTTGTTTGGTTTCAAAATCGGCGGCATTCAAATTTCTTTGATAGCTTTTGCTGTCGGATTAGCCGTCTTCTTTGGTTCGTTAAAGATATTTAAGATAATCAAAAATAAGATAGCGGAAAATGTTCTTGCCGAAATAGATATGGATGACGGCATAAAACATTCACTGATATCCGGATTTAGCTTTATCAGTTTTATTCTTTCATCTCTGTTAGCGGTTATTGCCATAGGCATAGACTTAACAAACTTAGCGTTTATTGCCGGTGCATTATCGGTAGGTATCGGTTTCGGGTTGCAAGATGTGATTAAAAATCTGGTTGCCGGTGTTATAATATTATTGGAGCGTCCTTTGCGTGTGGGCGATTGGGTTTATATAGATGGTACGGAAGGTATTATTAAGCAAATTAATATACGTACGACAGAAATTCAAAGTTTTGCGCGCACAAGTGTAATTATTCCGAACGCTGCACTTATATCTTCTTCCGTAACAAATATGACACTAGATGATAATATTTCCCGTCAAATTGTAAATGTCGGTGTGGCATATGGTTCGGATGTGGATAAGGTTACAAATATTTTATTGGAATGTGCGGCAAAGCACCCGACGGTTCTTAAAAATCCGGCTCCTATGGTGTTATTTAAAGATTTCGGTTCAAGCAGTTTGGATTTTGAATTACGTTGTTATGTACATGATATTCGCAAAGGGTGGACTGTCCCGAGTGATTTGCGCTATGCGATAAATAAAAGATTTATTGAAGAAGGTATTGAAATTCCGTTCCCGCAAGTTGTTGTTCATAAAGGTGATGCGTAAACATAGAAATAAAATTGCAAAAACTTAAATAAAATGCTTGAAAAATAAAATAAAGTGTTTTATGAATAGCTTGCAATGCCGGTTTAGCTCAGTTGGTAGAGCAACGCATTCGTAATGCGTGGGTCGGGCGTTCGAATCTCCTAACCGGCACCAATAAAAAAACTCCCCTTGATGGGGAGTTTTTTTTATTGGTAATCGGTAGGGGAGGAGAACGCCCGAGAAGGGCAAAAAATATTGGGTTGATTTTTATGACCGATTTTGTTATGATACGCGTGCAGTGTTTAATAATCATTTTGGAACTTGTATTATGAAATCGGAAAATATAAAATTAATGCTTTTAACCGCAATTTTTACCACTTTTTCTTTTATTACACAGGCACAATCCTTGAGTGCACGACAGATTTATTCTTATGCAAAAAACGGAAATATTGATGCTTTAAAAAATCTGGGAAATACGATTAATTCCAAGGATGAAAACGGCAATACGGCGTTATGCTTAGCATTAAATGAGGGCAACGGCAATGCTTATAGAATATTGCAAAAATATGGTGCGGATATTACGGTAAAATGTAATGTAGCGTATGGATTATCTGCCGGAGATAATCCTTATTATGGTTATTACCCGCAAAGAGGTTATTATCCGCGACCAAAATCTTCCGGAACATTTTTAGGTATGGGACCTGTTGGATGGACGGTTACGGGGGTAGTTGTTGCGGCCGGTGCAGGTGTAGCTATTGCTGCCGGTGGCGGCGGTGGGGGCGGTGGCTCGTCATCAGGTTCCGGAAAAAAAGATGATGATAAAAAACCGGAAGATGACTCTGCAACCAAAGATTTGGACAACGAGCCGATAACAGACAAGGATGAAGGTCATGAGATTTCCGGAAAAATCATAGAAGAAAATTATCCTGAAAGTAAAGAAGACTATCTTAAAAACTCAAATAACGGAACAATTAAAAAAATTGTTAAGTCTCAAAGTGCTGTTTTGGGAATTTCATCGGAAAGCGTATCAACTTTTAATGCCTTATCTTTCGGAGGAAACGCGACTTCAGATATAATTATTGCTCAGCGCGGCAGCGGCGATGTTTATGGTATTAAGGGGCCGCAAAATGATATAGATGATGTTACAGATGACGATGATGGTATAAATATTCATAATGCCGTGTTTGCTGATTTTGATGATGAAGAAAAAGTAACGGGCAATGTTACGGGTAATATTACTATTCGCAATACCGGTGCGGGAACGGGTGATATTTACGGAATGCAGGTAAAAGGTCAAGCTCCGAATAATACCTCGGATGCGGTTAATGCCCTGGTAGAAAGCAAATCAAGTTCAGCTTCGGCAACAGGCAATATACTCATTGAAAACGTCAACAGTAACAAGAATATATATGGTATATATTCAGTCGGAGAGGCCAAAAATGCCGAAACTGATGAAAATGCAAAAGCCAGCGGAAATATAACAATACACAACAAAGGCAATGGAAATGTTCATGGTATTCAAGCCTTGAGAGAAGATATAGCAAATGCCGATGCAACCGAAAAAGGTGAATCAAAAGCGCGTATAGATATAAACAACACGGGTAACGGCAATGTTTATGGCATAAATGCATACGGATTAAGCCTTTATAATGCATATGCCGGTCATGAAAGGAGAGAAGAAAAGGATAAAGATGACGCTAGGGCGACCGCAACCATTAATATTGAAAATAAGGGAACAGGTAATGTTTACGGCTTAAAATCATCATCGGATATTTATAATGCGTTTTCATATTATAACAGTATTGCAACGGGAAAAATTCGTGTAAGCAATAACGGAAAAGGCGATGCTTACGGCATATATGGTAACAGTCTTATTAAAAATGCTTCGGCGCATTCGTATAATTCCAATTATCATGCAACGGCAAAAGGTTATGTTAACATTATAAATAAATCTTCAGGCAATGCTTATGGTATATATTCAAAGAATCCGGATAATATGGTGATGAATAACAGCGAAGATGACGGAGAAATACAACAATCAGTTATTGAACTTGCAAATACAGATGACGGACTTGTTGTCGGTATATATTCTAAAGACGGAACAATAGAAAATTCGGGCGATATAAAAATTCATAATTTAGCTGACGGAGTTGCTGTCGGTATTTATGCAGATGGTGCAACAACCGTTGAAAGCAGCGGCAATATTATAATCAATCGCGAAAGTTATAAAGATGATATGGCAACCGATAAAACATCTGATGATGTTACCTATAAGGCAAAATCTGCAAAGGGCGGTAAAGCCATTGGTATATACGGAAGTTCAGGTTCAAACATTACAAATATGACAGACGGAATTATCAGAATTAACGGAGCCTCTACAGCATATGGTATTTATACCGAAGGCGGTAATGTGACCAATAACGGTAAAATATATATAGATGATGTTTTGAAAACAGATCAGTGTATGGGTTCGGGTTGTCTGAGCGAAAATCACGCTATTGTCTTAAACGGCGGCAAATTGTTCCAGGACGGTGTGCTTTATGCCGAAGGAACATGGTATGATCCGTGTCAAAGTGTAACATGCGGCGCAAATGCAACTTGTTCGGTTGTCGGTAATTCCGGTGTTTGCCAATGTAACGCCGGTTATGAAGGAAATGCGAATACGGGTTGCACGCTTGTTACAGCAGAGAATGATGAAGATGTTTTTGGAAAAGAAACTACAAAAACCATCGGTAGAAAAATAGAAGGCAAAGATGAATATGATGGTGACGGAACTCCCATTAACTATGCATATAATAACAGCGATGTCAAACTGAACACAAATTCTGCCGACACGGTTATCGGTTTGCGTATTTTCAGCGAGGAATCCGCTAACGCAGGCAAAGCAGATACTCATGCGGCATCCGTTAATGTAAAACAACAGGGTAACGGAAAAGTATATGGTGTACGATCGGAATATACCGATGGTTTTGATGGTTGGGTATATAATGCTCTTGCCGAAGCAGATACGGAGATAAGCCAAACTCAGAACGCGAAAGCAGTTTCTACAGGTTTGATAAATGTATTAAACATAGGGAACGGTGATATGTATGGCATGTCCGCAACCCAGTTAACGAATGCCTGCGCTGATGCTTATATTGAAGAAAGCGGACAAACAGCCGATGCAACCGCAACAGGAAGAATTCATCTTGTTAATAATAAGAGTAGCAGTGGCAATATGTATGGTATGTATGGTAGCGAAATAATGGAAAATGCTGAAGCGTGGTCGGATGAGGGGACAACGGCGAAAGCAATCGGTTTAATCAGTTTGGTTAATAAAGGTACCGGTTATGCTTACGGAATGTATGCCAGAAAAACAAGCACTAATGTGTATAACAGGAGCAATAAAAACACCACTTCAACAATAGAAATTGCCAACGTCGGAAGCGGTATGGCAGTTGGTATGTATGCTAAAGACGGAAAGATTGACAATTCAGGAACCGTAAAAATACATAATTTAGCCGGTGGAACGGTTGTCGGAATTTATGCTGACGGCAATACAATCGTGACAAATTCAGGTAAGATTACGATTGATCGTTCAGATTATAGAGACGATAAAGCAACTGAAGATACATCTGACGATTATGCGCACATCGCAGAAACGTCAAGAGGCGGCACAGCCATTGGTATATATGGTGCGGCAGGCTCAACAATTACCAACACAAGTGATGGTAAAATATACATTAACGGAGCCGATACAGCCTATGGTATTTATACGGAAGGCAGCGAAAGCAGTGTTATCAATAACGGTACAATCTTGATTGATGGGATGTCTGGCGAAAATGCGGTTCGCACCAATGGCGGTACACTATTCCAAAACGGTAAATTATACGTTGCGAATAATGCCCAAAGCAGTTCTTCATTTGCTGAACCGATATCACTCAATCTTAATGATTTCGGCGGTACGGTTGTGGCCTCAAATACATCGCAATTTGTTGTGGAAGGTGCAATTTCCGGTGATTTAGCCATTAATAACAATGTTGTTGAAAATGGTTTTGATACCACTTATTCGGTGAAAGATATGATTCAAGCTTCTGATACCGATGGCTTGAATTTGCAATCACAATCGGTTTTGTTTGACGCAAAACTTGAAAACAATACCGATGCAGTGATGACAATGAAAGCGTTTAATGATGTGGTTGAAAATAATTCGGTGGCAGACTTTTTGCAGAATAACTATGCTTCAAGTAATAATGAGGATTTGTTTAAAGCATTGAAATCTGCCGAAAACGTGGCCGAACTTAACAGCAATATTGATGATTTATTAGGCAAAAATATGCTTTCACACATGGCGTTTGAAGATTTATCAATGTTGCGTGAAGTCAGCTTAAACATGAATAATCATTTGTTTGAGAAAGAAGGTTCATTTGCTTTTGGCGAAAATATATCGCCATCGGGTTATGATAATAAATTCGGTTCAATCAGTCGTTATTCTCTTAACGGTTTTAATAACGGCAAAACCAGTTTCGGTTTAGGTGTGTCTATTACCGATATACATACGGTCGAAAGCAAAAAAGATAATCGTCGTTATGATCGTAATTTTATGATGAGTATGCCTGTCGGGCACAAAACTCACGGATTTGAATTAATAAGCACTCCGAAATTAGGTTATGCTCACGGCACATATAAGCGCAAAGGTTTTAATGATATGGTATATGACGGCAAAATTCAAAGACGCACGTTTGCTTTAATGAATGAAGCTCGGTATCCGTTGAATTTTAAAGGTGTCAGACTGTTTCCGAGCACGGAATTCAATATGATCGGGTATAATATTAAAGGCCATGAAGACAGTCAGCAATATGCTTTACGGATGAAGTCACAAAATCATTATTCGGTAGAAGCCGGATTGGGGTTAATGGCTCAGAAAGAATTTAAGCCGTATAAAGGTCATAAATTCAATGTTAACGGCGGCGTGGCTGTTTATCACGAATTCAGTAATCCGTATGAACTGGAAGTCGGTATGAGCGATATGGACGGATATTATAAGCTGCAAGATGAAAAGCGCGGTGAGAATCGTACGGTTGTTCGTTTCGGTTTTGATTATAGTTTGAAAGATAAAATGAATGTTTCGGCAAACCTGATGACGAATATTGATCATGAATATCGCTCGGGTGCTAATATTGATTTGAAATATAATTTTTAGAGTAAGTTCTAGATTGTATTATCGCGCCAGACTTTGTGCGAAATTAATTACGGCATTGCTGATGTCATCAGCCACATTCCAGAAATTATCATTGTGCGTCAGTCTGTCCTCATCGGCATAGAGCGCACGATTAACTTCCAGTTGCAATGTGTACATCTGCTTACGCGGTTGGCAATAATTAAACGTGATATAAGCGCCGGAATAAGGGCAATTAAATTCTACTTTGTAATTTTTATTCCAAAACTGGCCGGCTAAAAAGTCACTCATTTCTTGCGGGCAACTTTGGCTGAATAAATTGCCGAGACAAATGTCTATACCGGATCTGTCATCTATAATAGAGCAAATTTTTGAAGGCATGGAATGACAATCAAGCACCATACAAAATCCGAATTTTTTCAGACATTTATTGATGATTTTTTGCAATTCTTTATGGTAAACATCGTAAACGTTTTTAAGGCGCGCCTCAACTTCACGATAATCCAAAAGGCCTTTATAAAGCAGTTCACGCTGATAGTTAATACGATGTACAACACCGAAACCGACACGGCAATGCTTATCAAAAAGCACGTCTTTGTCTTTCGGATAATTGTAAAACATTGCCGGATCCAGTTCCAGTCTGTCGCGGTTAAGGTCAATAAACACGCGTGAAACCAACATTTTCAAGGTCGGAATTCCAAAATCAATTGCTCCTTGCAACAACTCGTCCACAAAAATATCTTCGTTATGGCGCAAGATTTCTTCACTGCTATTGATTTGTTGCAAAAAGTTCGGCGGGAAAAATTTGCCGCTGTGCGGAATTGATAAAATTAACGGATATTGCGGTGTGTCGGCATTTTTTGTTTCAAATACCGGAAAGGAAGCATAATCAATTTTGAAATTCAACTTATTATCGTTCATTTTTTACCGCTTTCCTTTTTGATTTTACCATGCTTACGGACAGAAGTAAGTGTGGCGCTTTTTTGTTGCGATAAACGGGCCGCACGTTTTCTTTTGGTGGATTTTTTCTCAACCGACCAACCGAATTTGCCGATTTTTTTACCTAAAGTATAGTAAAAGCCATGTGCATAGGCCAGTAAACCGGCTTTTGATAAATCCAACGCCTGTGCGCTATTTATATAGGCATCATCAACGTTTACGGCGACAACTTCGGCCAAAAACATATCATGCGTGCCGTAAGAGGTGATGTTTTTTACTTTACATTCCAAAGAAACAGGAGATTCTTTTATTTGCGGTGCCGAAACAACGGAACATGGTTCGGGTGTTATGTGCGCTAACTTAAATTTATCTGTGTTTCTTCCGCTTTTTACGCCGCATAAATCAACGGCTTTTGCCAACGCGATTGTCGGCACATTAATTACAAATTCACCGGTTTCTCGGATAAGTGTGTTGCTGAAGCGTGACGGTCGGATGGAAACATAGACAAGAGTCGGATCAGAGCAAATAATTCCGGTCCAAGCGGCAGTCATTACATTGGGTTTTTCCATTGTACCGCACGAAATAAGGGCCGGCGGCACAGGCGCCAACATTGTTCCGGGTTTCCATGTAATCTTTGTCATCACACGCCTTTTAATTGGTTAGTTAACGTCTGAAGTATATACATTATTTTTTGTTTCGTCAAGTAGTGCGTTTAAGACTTTTTGCAACACAGATTTAGGTAAAATGTTTAATAAGTTGCAAAATATCGTTGTAAAAAAATATCGGTGCGCTAATCTGAACAAAACGGAGAAGAAAGATGAAACAGCTTGATTTCAGTAAAATAACATTTGAAGATGCGCTTTTACAACTTGAAAATATCGTGCGCGAACTTGAGGCGGGAAAAATAAAACTTGATGATGCAGTTGAGGCTTATGAAACGGCGACTGCGCTCAAAAAATTTTGCGAAGAAAAATTAAAAAATGCTCAGTTAAAAATTGAAAAAATCAATTTGTCGCCTGAAGGCGAAATAACTACGGAACCGCTTGATAAAATAGAAGAAAATTAATGTCAGATATTCAAAATATTCTTATTGATTTCAGCCGTAAGTTTAATGCTGATTTAGAGGAGTGTTTTCCGTTGCCTCAGGGTGCGGAAAAAAGAGTTGTTGAGGCGATGAAATATTCGGTTATGAACGGTGGAAAACGCTTGCGACCGTACTTGTTATGTGCTTGTGCCGAGTTGTTCGGAGTAGGGTATGAAACGGCATTTCCGGCGGCGGCCTCGGTAGAAATGTTGCATTCTTATTCGTTGATTCATGACGATTTGCCGGCAATGGATAATGATGATTTGCGTCGGGGTAAACCCACCTGTCATAAGCAATTTGATGAAGCCACAGCCATTTTGGCGGGCGATGGCTTACTGACATATGCTTTCGGATATTTGGCGGATTCTCTGATAATCAGACCGGAGATTCGTTTAACTTTGATACAACTTTTGGCTGATGCTGCCGGTGCTTTCGGTGGTATGGTCAGCGGGCAAACGCTTGATATATATGCTTCTGAAACCGGTAGTAAAGCAGATGATGAAGCAATTATTTCCCGTTTGGAAGAAATGAAAACCGGACGTTTGTTACGTTATGCTTGCGAAGCCGGAGCCGTTTTGGGTATGGCATCACCGGAAGAAAGAAAAATAATTATTTCATACGCGCGCAAAATCGGTCAGGCATTTCAAATTGCCGATGACATTTTGGATCGTGAGGGTAATCAAAATATTGTCGGTAAAACTTTACATAAAGATGATGCGCAAAACAAGTTTACTTTTGTATCGTGCTATGGTATTGAAAAGGCTCGGGAAAGAGCAAAGGAATTAATAAATTCGGCTGTTTCCGAAATTAAGTACTTCGGTGAAAAAAGTGTATATCTGCAAAAGCTGGCAAGCTATATTATTGACCGCGATCACTAAATAAAAGTGTTGCAATCGCCTTAAAAATATGTTACAATTTAGTTACAAAATATAATTATGAGGGAGGCGGATATGACTGAAGCAAAAAAACAGACTTTAGGACAGAAATTTCTAAGTGCCTTGCAGGCTGCGGAGCAATCAAAAGAACAGCTTTTGAGATTGGCCAGTATTGCCATAAAAATGTCACCTTCACATCGCACACTTCAAGAGCGTAAGTTGCCGGATGAATTAACTGCCGTTAAAATGTATGCCGCACCGGCAGAATTTAATGCACGCCTAGGTAAAGATTTATCAACCGATGGAATGTTGTTAATGATTATGGCTGCTTATTCCAAACATCCGCACGGTCAACCGAAAAATTTTAAAGAAGATTTCAAAAAAGCCTTTCCCGAGGAATTTGCAAAAGCAAAAGAGAATTCTTCCGTTTTTATGGCTCACTCCTTGGTGCAACAGCGTTCTCCTTCTTTATAAAAAATTTTGTTTTTCATTTGTTTCTCCTTTACCCGCCGTGTAATTTCGGCGGGTTTTTATGTGTATCCGAGAAAGAGTCTATAAAAGCAAAATTTGTGTTGTAATCTACAATAAATAACGTATAATTCGCGCAGGTTTAATTTATTTAGAGGCACAAAACGATGTTGGATATAAAATTTATTACGGATAACACGCAGTGGGTTGAGGAAAGCTTGGCGCGGAAAGGTTTTCCGGCAGAAAAAGTTGATGAACTGATTGAAACTTTTTATGCCATGAATAAGCTGAAAACTTCTTCTCAGGCTTTGGCGGAAGAAAAAAATAAATTGAGTAATTCAATAAAAAGTGCCTCACCTGATGAGAAACAGGCAATCATTGCCAAAAGTAAGGAAATCGGCGAACAGTTTAAGGCTGAGCAAGAAAAATTGACTGAACTTGAAGCTCAGTTTAACGATATGATGCTCAGAATGCCGAATTATCCGAGCGCGGAAAGTCCGGACGGACCGGATGATACGGCGAATGTCGTGCGTCGCAAAGTCGGCGAACTGCCAAAATTTGATTTTGAGCCGAAAGACCATATTGAATTAATGGAAATCAACGATTGGAGTGAAATGGAACGCATTGCCAAGGTTTCCGGTTCGCGGACTTACGCTATTAAAAATGATCTGGCGCAATTGGAAATAGCCATTCATATGATGGTAATGGATAAGCTGCGTCAGAACGGATTTACGTTAATTACGGTTCCGGCAATTTCTAAAGAAAAACCTTTGTATAATCAAGGTTATTTACCTTTTGCGCGCGATGAAATTTATTATATGCCGGCAGACGATGTTTATTTGTCAGGTACGGCCGAGCTGATTTTAAATTCTCTCCGAGCCGATGAAATGCTGGCAGAAAACGAATGACCGATTTTATACGCCGGATTTTCACCGTGTTTTCGTCGCGAGGCCGGTGCCGCCGGTAAGGATACCAGCGGTTTGGTACGTGTTCACCAATTTTTCAAAACCGAGCAATTCGTAATTTGTAAAAATGACATAGCGGAAAGTGAAAAATGG
Source organism: Alphaproteobacteria bacterium (assembly GCA_017479785.1). Lineage (GTDB taxonomy): Bacteria > Pseudomonadota > Alphaproteobacteria > RF32 > CAG-239 > RUG410. The sequence continues at coordinate 6,067 of JAFVBT010000032.1, read as the reverse complement.
CACCAAAAATTGTTGCAGATTTCAGAAGAAATTTTACAGGATTTGGAATTGCCTTATCAAGTTTTGGAAGTTTGCACCGGTGATATGGGTGCGCCGAAATATCGTCAATATGATTTGGAAGCGTGGGTGCCGTCGCAAAATTGTTATCGCGAAACCCATTCTTGTTCCAATATTACCGAATGGCAAGCGCGCAGAACAAATTTAAGGTATCGCGGCAATGACGGTAAGGTCAGATTTTGCCATACGTTGAATAATACCGGAATTGCGACACCGCGTGCGCTGGTGCCGTTTATTGAAAATCATCAACAGGCTGACGGAACGGTTCGTATTCCGGCTAAGTTGCAACCATATATGGGCGGCAAAAAATTTATAGGAAAAAATGCAAAATAAAATTCAGCAAATACTCGCTTTTATGAAAATATTGGATAAAGTTTGCCTTGTCAAACGGGCAACTTTGCTTTCAGACGGAACAAGCGAGACGGATTCCTCACACAGTTTCAAACTGGCGTGGCTGTTGATGGCTATTTATCCGTATTTGCAACATAAGTACAATTATACCAGGCTGCTGTAACTGGCTTTTGTGCATGATATTGCCGAAGCTGAAACCGGCGATTGCCCGAAGGCGGTGCAGCGCGCAAATCCGGAAAAGAAAAGACTCAAAGATGTTCAAGAAACTGCTGCAATGGAAAAATATCGTGATTTGTTGCCGTCTGAATTAGGTAACCGAATTTTTGATTTATGGCGCGAATATGAAGATAAACAAACACCGGAAGCTCGCTTAGTAACGGCGCTGGATAAGATAGATGCTAATTTACAGGCCAATCAGCATAAAGACGGAGATGTGCGCTATTGGCTCGAATGCGAAGACGGACAGCAATATTTGGCAATTAACACCGAGAAAAAATCGGTTGTGGCGGTTTTGGAAGAACCTGCGGTGGAAGAACTGGAAGATGCTGTTATCGCTTTATCTTTGGAGAATCTTAAAAAATGCGGCATTCGGATTTAAATATCGGCAACTTACGGGTTGTGGCATTTGATTGGGATAATACCTTAGCTTTTAGTCGTGAAAATTTGCAAAACTCCATAAATGAAATTCTGACGGAATATGGTTTGCCTTCATGGGAAAATGTTTGTGAAAAACGCAATCCGCGCCTGTCTTTTGCCGATAATTTCCCGCTGATATTCGGCGCATTTACCGAGGATGCATATCAAAAATATTGTGCCGCTTATTTAAGAAATATTCCAAAATACAGTAAAAAACCGAATAAAACACAGGAAGTGTTAAAATTTTTGCGAAAAAAAGGCATTAAAAGCGTAATTGTTACCAATAAAACGCGTAATTTATTGGAAGCGGAATTGGCTTTTCTGTATGATAAAAATTTGTTTGATAATATTGTTTGCGGACATGAGGCGGCGCGCGATAAACCTTATCCCGAACAGTTGCTTTTTGCCGTAAAACCTTTTGTTCAGGAAATTTCACCGCAAACGGTTTGGATGGTAGGAGACAGTCCGTTGGACAGCGATTGTGCTTTAGCGGCCGGTGCGCGTGCTATACGCATAGGTGAGTCAATATGGCACGATAAGGAAGAAAAAGACAGTCGTGTGATTTATTTTTCGGATTTTTCGTCCTTTTATGAAGAGTTGAAAGGGCAATAGTCTATGCAGCAAAAAACAAAAATATTCTTTAAACAAATATTCAAATATTCTTTGATTATTTTGTTTTTTGCCATGATTGTTCGGGCTAATGTTTTGCGTTTGAAAAATAACTTATATGCAAACTATGAAAGGATTGTGGATTACGGTCGGGTGCGCGAGCAAAAAGAAGAAGTAAATCCGGTTATGGCGGCTATTTTTTATGATGATAAAGTATCGGTTGAAAAAAATATTTCAACGTATTTTGACCACTATGATAATTATAAAAAGAAGAATGTTAAGATAGTGCTTATACCGAAAGAAGTAAAATCGGAAAGTTCATTGATTGTTAAAAAATTATTTGCCGAACTGCATAAAAACAACAATGTAAAAAATATCGTATTGGTTAATGATAATCCGAATGATAATTTACAACTGCCGAAACGAATCCTAAAAAAAGTGATGCAGGCAGATGATATTGAACAATTGGTTTTGACAGAGGAAGATTTATCGGCGGAGAAGCTTATAGAAAACTATTTGCAGCAACAAGATAAAATGATTGTTATTTTGGCGGATATAACTTCCGTAAGACATAAAAATAAACTGGATTTTTTATTGGAAGAAGCGCTTTATTTTGCGCAGAAAAATTTTTATCATATGGAAGTGTTTGATATTGTGGATACGCAAATTGCACGTGCCATGGAAAAAGATTATTCGTCTTTGCTTTTTTTGACAGACCGTCAAGATTTGCCTCAAGCGGAAGTTCAAAAAAATAATTTGGAGTTATATGCACAGCACTATAAGGAAAAGTTATTTGATTATTTCAAAAAAAATCTGAACAAGGATAAAAATTATATATGGCCGAAAAAAACGCCGGAAAATTATCGTTTGTTTGATAGGGGACGATTATACGTTCGTGTTTTTGATGAGGAGTTGAACGAACTTTTCGCACGCAAAAATCTCAAGCAAGATAGCGTGATTGTATCGCTGATTGAAATCGCCAAAAAAACGGCTTTAAAAACAAACGCGAAGAAAATAAAATATATTAAAATCTATTTACTGACTGATACGGAAGAAATACATAAGGACAAGGATACTCTTTTAATCAGTTACTTGGATCAGGATGACGGCATTATGATTGAATATAAAAATAATCAGGCATTGCTTTGTGCCGACGAACGTCCGGATGATCCGACGGAAATTATACCTGTTTTGCAGAAACGCGGTGAAATATCCGTAAATATTCCGGAACAGGACTTACGTTTTTATAAATTTAAAACAGTGGAGATAAACGATGAAAATTAACGGCTTCAAAATTAACTATTCAGCACCGGAAATAAAGAAAAAAGTTACCAAAGAAATGCGGCAAATCGTGTTGATTGATAAAGAACACGAAGCATATAAAAGTCTTTCGGACGGAGATAAAAAAGCTTTGCAATATCTGGTGAATGCGGCACGAATTATAAACGATGTGGCGCTTGAAATGGATCATCCGATGAATTTGGTGCAAAAACAGGCGTTGGAAGTTGCCGCCGAAAACAGCCCTTATGCGGCCAATGCGCTGAAGCTGTTTAATTCACTTAACGGGGTTTCCGGTTCAAACGGAATAGATAAAGAGCCGGTAGAAATATTTGAAGGAATTCATCAATACATGGGACGTAATTTTTATCCAACGGATATGGATACGGCGGAATTGGTGCAAATCATAAATAAAATGCTTGATGCCGGAAAAGTTGAGGAAGTGCATAAAATTTTGAGTGCACGCACTATGGTTCGACGTGACGGCGAATATTTAAAAGCAATTGATTATACCGAATATTTTGCCGATGAGTTTTCGGAAATTGCCAATGAATTGGAATGTGCGGCACACTTTACAACCGATGAATTGTTTAAGGATTACCTCGGTTGGCAGGCTCAGGCATTGTTACAAAATAACGAAGAAATGGATATTTTGGCGGATAAACATTGGGCGCAAATGCAAGATACGCCGCTGGAATTTACGTTAAGTCGCGAAAATTATGATGACAAACTGACCCCCACACTGTTTTCCGATAAAGCATTATGTGCACGTTTGGAGGCCCTGAAAATTAATCCGGTACCGAAAGATATGCTCGGTATCCGTGTCGGTATTGTTAATCGTAAAGGAACGGATTTGTTGCTTAAATTTAAGGAAGAAATGATCAAGCTGGCTTCATTAATGCCGTTCAGTGATAAATATGAACAAGGTATCGGCGGCAAAAACGGCTTGAAGCAAACAATGGTTGATGCGGATATTGTTGCATTAACAGGTGATTATGCGCTTTGCCGCGGAGGTATTACATTGGCGCAGAATTTGCCGAATAATGATAAGCCGAGTTTGGCGCACGGCGGCGGTCGACGCAATGTATATCACCGACAGGTACGTCAAGGCGGCGAATCGGAGAAAATCAAAGAAATACTTAAAAAACTGGTGATACCGGAATTGCATAAATATTATAACAACGAGTATGACCATTTGTTTACAATCGGGCATGAAAATGGGCATTCGCTCGGACCGGACAGCACTTATCAGACCGCTGTCGGCATTTATCAACACATTATTGAGGAGCATAAAGCCGATATGGTGTCGGCGGCAATGATGCCGGAATATGTTAAGGCCGGTATTATCGGTGAAGAAGAACTGAAATCCATATATGTAACATGGATTGTTAAACGTCATTTTATGAAAGCATATCCTCAAGACAAAGAGGCACACAGAATGGCTGATTTGATTGAATATAATTATTTGCGTGAATATGGTGCGTTTTGGTTTGATGATGATAAAAAATTGCACGTTGATTTTGAAAAAATGAAATCCGGTTCGCGCAGTTTATTGGAAAAAGTTATTGAAGTTCAACTTTCTAAATCTCCGGATTTTGCAAAGAAATTTGTTGACCGTTGGACCGAGTGGGGTGAAATGTTGCAATATATTTCAAATTTTAAGCAAAGTTTAGGAATTAGACCTTATATTGAGATTGTGGCATCTTTTTAAGCAAAGGGGACTAAGATGTTTAAGAAACTCGGCGCCGGTGAATATCCGTTAAGAACTGTATTTTGGCTGTTCGGTTTGGTTGGGTTTGCCTGTTTTTATATTATTACAAACATCACTCACAGCGGTGTTCTCAGAATGATTTGCCCGCACGGCAATCTTTGCTCGCGCAATTTGGTTTTGTATGCTCTGACTAATTTCCCGAAATTGATGTTGGGTAATGGTTCTGTTTTGGGGTACATGGTTATTCACATTATATTGGGTGCAATGTTTGTGACTTATATGTATATTGTTGTCCGTAGTTTATGGAAATGCGGTGCAACTTATGAAGGTTCAACGTTTTGGGTTTTTTGTGCTAAATTTATTTTGGTATGTTTACTGTTGTTGAGTGTAAAATCGTTAATTTAGGTAGGATGCAATGAAAAAAATTTTGTTATTGTTTTTGTTGTTTTTAAATACTTCTTGTACAATTTTTGAGGCCGGACGCCTTACGGAAGAAAGAAAAAAGCTTTTTAATAAAAATAATGACAAGGAATTTTGCGATCAAAATCCGGACAGATGTGTTAATAATATTCCGTGGTCTTAATGCACGATTATCTGATTGAGCAGATGTTTTTTTCTTAACAAAATTATCGGTTATTGATAGTTTTTTGCCTGTCTAAATATCTTCTTAAAGTGCCACGGCCAACACCCATGATATAGGCAATTTTTGATACAGATAAACCTTCTTCAATTAATTTTTGAATTTTACGACGATTTCCGCTTAATTTAAGTTTTTTTGATTCTGCCGTGAATGGGCGCCCGAGTTTTTTACCTTGTGCTTTAATGTTTGCCAGACTTGATTTTGTTCGTTCAGAAATAAGTTTTCGTTCGATTTCTGCGGCTAAACCGAAGGCAAAAGCCAATACTTTACTTTGTATATCGTTGCCAAGTCTGTAATTTTCTTTCAGTGTCCATACTTTACAGTTTTTATTCAAACACATTTCCAAAATTCGCATTACTTCCAATAGAGAACGACCCAGACGTGATATTTCACAAGAGATTAGTATGTCGTTTTCTTGCAAATTTTCCAGTAATTCCCATAATTTGCGATTTTTAAGAGTTTTTCTGGATGATATTTTTTCTTCAACCCAAGAATCAATTTTAAAGCCTTCTTTATGTGCAAAATTTTTTATTTCAAAACGCTGATGTTCCAGTGTTTGTTTATTTGAACTAACTCTTATATATCCGATGTTTGCCATGTTTAAATTCTCCATAAAATGTTTATAAAACTGGTTCAATTAATAGAACGTTTAAATCAACTACTTTTTTACATTTACGCACTGTTTACCCAAAAAATTTAAAACCCAAAAATTCAAAGGGTTAAATCAATTTTACAAGATATGTAATGCAGCTTTAAAAACGATTTCACAAATTGAATTTAAACGT
>JAFVBT010000031.1 GCA_017479785.1 Alphaproteobacteria bacterium | reverse complement strand
TCTTGGTTGCCGCTTTCTTAGCCGGCGCTTTCTTTGCTACTTTCTTGGTCGCGGCCTTCTTAGTAGGCGCTTTCTTCGCGGCTGTCTTGGTTGCCGCTTTCTTAGCCGGCGCTTTCTTGGCGGCTGTCTTGGTTGCCGCTTTCTTTGCCGACGCTTTCTTTGCTACTTTCTTAGTCGCGGCCTTCTTAGTAGGCGCTTTCTTCGCTACTTTCTTGGTGGCCGCTTTCTTTGCGGCTGTCTTGGTCGCGGACTTTTTCTTTGCCGTCTTTTTCTTTTTCGGTTGATTATGAGACTTAGAAATTGCCAAAGCATTTTCCAAATCTTTTTCATCGCACAAACCGACGGCAACCGGATTTTTTGGCTTCAAGTCAGCCATATTTGCGTATTCCCCGTTACGAATCTTTGCAATGGTCGGCTTTGTTGTACCGATAAGTTTGCAAATTTGCGAATCCATAATTTCCGGACAATTTTTAAGAATCCACAAAATAGCCGACGGCTTTTCGCTTCTTTGCGTCGGAGACAGAACTTTCTTTGCCTTGGCATTACGCTCTTTAACATTGTTTTCCAAAATATTCGGCACCAAATTTGCTGTCGGATCAGCCTCGCAACGATGAATTTCATCCCATGAAAGTTGACCGTTATTAATCGGACTCAAACCTTGAATATTAGATGCGATATCTCCGTCGGCAATGGCTTGAATTTCCAACTCGTGAATTTCACAAAAAACAGCTATCTGACGAAAAGTCAGTGTTGTATTATCAACCAACCAAACGGCTGTTGCTTTAGGCATTAAAGGCGCTGTCATTTTTTTATCCTTTCATATTAAATTCTTTATGTATTTAACAATACTCAAGCAAAAAATAATATACAATGATTTTTTTTGCTTTATAAACTCAAAAAAGCCCGCTTAATGCGGGCTCGGAATTTTGCAAAACAACAAATTAGTTAGATTTCAGACCGAAAGCACCGAATTTGCTGTTAAACTTACCAACTTGACCGCCGGTATCTACAATACGGCGAACACCTGTCCAAGCCGGATGAGACTTCGGATCAACTTCCAGCAACATCTTGTCACCGGCTTTGCCCCAAGTTGACTTTGTTTTAACTTCTGTTCCATCTGTCATCACATATGTAATCTCGTGATAATCAGGGTGAATTCCTTTTTTCATTTCAATCTCCAATTCAATTCGCTTTTGTAAGTTTTACGCCTTTATACATTAAGCAAATAAAATAAGCAAGTATTATTTTTATACTTTTTAAAATTTTTTAAGCTTTTGCCATTGCATCGGCCAATTTTTGCCGCAAAGCCTCATTTGTAACAACAATATTGCCATCAAACAGAACTTTGTTGACATCTTCGCTTCTGACATCGGTTTCGCCAAGTCTGAAGACGTAGCCTCCGGCTTCTTTCACGATTAATAATCCGGCCGCAATTCCGAAAGCGGAATTGTTGGTAGCAATTACGGCATCAACTTTTCCTGCCGCCATATAAGCAAGCTCAAGTGCCACCGACCCCTTAACCACAACATTAGGGCTTAAGGACATCGCCTTTTGCAAAACCTCTATATCCGCATTGCATGACAATAAAGCTTTTTCGGCATTTTTTGCGCCGGCAACACGCAATCTTTCGTGATTACGGAAACCTTCTTTAAAAGCACCGCTGCCTTTCTCGGCAAAAAACAGCTCATCATAAATCGGGCTATATATCACACCGTCGGTTATGACACTGTTTTCAACCATTGCAACAGATATAGCAAATGATGCATTACCGTGAGCAAAATTGGCAAATCCGTTAATCGGTGAAACTAAAAAGTAATTTCCGCTTGCCGGAATTTCGTCGGCTTTAGATGCTATAATCGGATATTCCGGCCTGAATTTGCTTAATTCTTCACGAATTGTATTCAACACTTTTTCGTGTGATTTAACGGCAAACATATTTTCACCGTGCACTGAATTTTGCAAATGCTCCAATTCATTAAAATCACGCGTTAACGCAACAGATGCCTTTTTGACGGCATTAACGATGTTTGTTAATGCAATAGAAAGATATGCCATTATTTTGCTCTTTCAACATAATTGGCTTCAGATGTACCGACAACGATTTTATCGCCGACTCCGATAAACGGCGGAACACCGATGCGTACGCCATTGTCTAAAATTGCCGGTTTGTAAGATGAAGAAACGGTCTGACCTTTAATAACCGGTTCGGTTTCAACAACCGTACAAACAACCTGCAACGGCAAATCAACGGAAATCGGCTTGCCGTCAATGTATGATACTTTAACCGCCATACCATCTGTTAAGAACGGACGGGAATCGCCCAGCAAATCAGAAGGCATTGTAAATTGCTCAAATGTATCTGATTCCATAAAAGTTAATCCGGTTGCATCTTCAAACAAAAATTGGCAATCTCTGGTTTCTACCATCAACTTTTCAACCGTATCTTCCGATCTGAAGCGTTCGTTGGTTTTTGTTCCTTCTTCAACACTCTTCATTTCAACCTGCATAAACGCACCGCCTTTACCCGGCTTAATGTGCACAGATTTTGTAACGGTCCATGGTTTTCCCTTATATTCAATTACCCATCCGATTCTGATGGCACCTGCGAGTTGTTTCATTAAAGTTCTCCTATTTACAATTTTACAAATGATTATTTTTCCGGCAGAAAATTTTGCCTTTGTGAGCGCAACATAAAAGAATATTTTTTATTTTGCAATACTTTTTTTAAGCGCTTCAAAAAAAATTGACAAGCAAACCGGCTGTTGATAATATCTGAGGCAAAATTTGCCGGAGTCCTTTAATATGATTAAACATACCATAGAAAAATCAGAAATTATACGCCTTTTAAAAGATGAAAAAGAAGACATTCTTTATGAAAGAGCTGATAAACTCAGAGAAGAATATGTCGGCGATGAAGTACATCTGCGCGGCTTGATAGAGTTTTCCAACATTTGCCGCAACAATTGCATGTATTGCGGCATCAGAAAGGACAATCCGCTGTTAAAACGCTATCGTATGTCACCGGAGGAACTGGTTGAAACAGCCCGCCGCGCTGCCGATATCGGCTTTAAAACCATTGTTATGCAATCGGGCGAAGATATGTGGTTTTCGCAAAAAATTATGTGTGACATTATCACAAAAATCAAAAAATTTGATGTGGCAATAACACTCAGCATCGGCGAACGTACATATGAAGATTACAAAGCTTTTCGCGAAGCCGGCGCCGATCGCTATTTAATGCGTATTGAAACAACCGATAAAAATTTATACCACAAACTTGACCCGAACATGAGTTGGCAACATCGTCATGAATGCCTGATGATGATTAAAGAACTCGGCTATGAACTCGGCTCGGGCATTATGGTCGGCTTACCGGAACAAACAATCGAATCTAGTGCCGACGATTTGTTGTATTTGCAGGACATAGAGTTTGTTATGGCCGGTATCGGTCCGTTTATTCCGCATGCGCAACCACCGCTCAAAGATGCCGCCGGCGGCACGTTAGAACTTGCGCTCAGAACCATGGCTGTTATGCGGATTATGATGCCGGATATCAACATTCCGGCGACAACCGCCATGGAAAGCTTACATCCGAAAGGGCGCATTCGCGCCTTGCAGTGCGGCGCAAACGTCGTAATGCCGAATGTCACCGAGGGTGAATATCGTCGTTTATACGAATTATACCCCGGAAAAATATGCGTTAATGACACCCCGACACAATGCCGTTCCTGTATCGGTATAAAAATCGCAAGTATAGGACGCACCGTGGGTTTAAGCTATGGCGGACACAACGGCCGCCTGCCGCAAAAAGCGAAACTTTAGACGATTGTAACAATCCGAAACATATTTTTAAAAGCAATTTATGCGAAAGTATGATATATATTACGCTAACAAACTTGTAGCACAATTAAATAAGGGATCTTTTATGACAAATACCATTAAAGTTGCCGTTATCGGCGCCGGAATGATGGGCAAAAACCACATCAAAACATACAAAAATATGCAGGGAATTGAACTGGTCGGTGTGTACGACGTTTTTCCGGAGGCTTCCAAAGCTGCCGCTGAAATGTTTGGCATTAAAGCTTTTTCTTCAATGGAAGAAGTTGCGGCAAATGTTGATGCCGTCAGTGTTGTCACAACTTCCGTCACGCATGCCGATGTCGGCGAATTCTTTATGAACAGAGGCATTCATTGTATGATGGAAAAGCCTTTGGCAACAACCGAAGAAGGTTGTATGCGCTTGATTAATGCCGCCAAAAACAATAATGTTGTTTTAATGGTCGGCCACATTGAAAGATTTAATCCGGCTGTTGAACAGATGGGTAAACTTTTATCCGACACATCAAAAATCCGCTCTTTGACCGCTCAACGCATGTCAGCGGCAAGCGGACGCATTACCGATGTAGATGTCGCGATGGACTTAATGATTCACGATGTTGAAGTCATTATGTCTTTGGTGCAATCGCCGGTTATCAATGTTCAGGCCGCGTCGGTTAAAACTAAAGAAAGCCCGCAAGGTAAAGATTACATTTCCGCCCTTTTGGAATTTGAAAACGGTGCCACCGCCAACATCACGGCCAGCCGCATTACCCAATCGCGTGTAAGAACCTTAACGGTAACAACCGATACCAACTATATTGATTTGGACTTCATTAATCAAAGCATTAACGTTCATGCCCAAGGCCGTATGCCTTATGTTAATCAGGAAGAAATTCCGGAGTGGATGAATTACGGTTTGAAAGGCAGTGTGGAGCAGTTGTTTATTCCGACCAATCAGCCGTTGCAAGCCGAATTAACTCACTTCATTAAATGCGTTAATGGCGAGGCTACACCGCGCGTTAACGGCGAGCAGGCCTTGGCGGCATTGCGCGTAATTTGGGAAGTTGAAGAAAAACTCGGTTTGCTTAGTCAGTCTCAACCAAGCGTCGCGGAAAAAACAAAGGTAGCGTAAGCTCTCATTATATCCGAAAGAGTTTTACCGGTGCGTCATTTAATCTTGACGCACCATAAAAATGTGTTATTTTCAATGGAGTTTAAAGAAAGAGAATATAATGAGCGAAAAAATAATCGTATGGGATTTGGACAATACCTTATATCGTGAAACGCCAGAGTTTCACGACTTACTGGATAGAATAACTGCCGAAGCGGCAATTAACGATTTAAATTTGAATATGGATTTTGAAACGGCTAAAAATCTGGTTTCCGAATCATACCGCACATATCGCGACGGCGGCGCTATCTTTGTTGAAAAGTACGGTCTGTCGGAGAAAGCTATGTTTGATGCTTATCATAAACGCAAAGAGGGAAATCTTGAACCGATAAAACCATACAAGAATCTTCCGGAAGCATTAAAAAAGCTCAAATGTCCGCAATATATTCTTTCCACAAGTTCCGTAAAAGCCTGTGAGGCAATTTTAAAACACATCGGCTTATACGACTTTTTCAAAGGCAAATTTTACTCTGTTGAGCAATTTGATTGCTACAAAAAAAATGAAAGTCCGGAGGTGTATTTAAAATTTTGCAGCGAAATAAAAGTTAAACCAACAAATTGCGTTTTTGTTGACGACAGTTACTCCAATTTGGAATTTGCCAAGAAAGCCGGCATGACAACCATCCGCCTTTGCCACGGAAAACCAAATGATAAAGGTCAGGAATACATTGATTATGCGGCAGACAATATTGAAGAATGCCTGAAACTCTTAGAAAGTTTTTTCTGTACGGATTAGCGACAAAGGGAAGTTTCTCTTTTATAGTTTTCAGGTGTATCCAACAGTTCATGCTGTTGATTAAGTGTATTGATAAAAATCTGCCACAACATCAACACTTTCTGCTGAAAATCTTGATTAAGTTTTTCGGCTTTATCTGCAATTTCATCCGGAGACATAACGCGTACAGCTGTTGTTGCAGCAAACTCAGGCAACTGCCTGTTCAACGCTTTGACCAACAAATTTAAAGCCGTATGCCCGATATCTATGTGCGTATATTCATGTCGCAATGTCACTTTATATTCGCAAGTGCCTTTTTTGAGTGATTTATCCAAATAAATAATCGGATTCATTGCCACAGATACCTCAATTTTCACCGGATAAACGCAGAATTTGGCATCATCAATTCCCTCGCCGCGCAGCTGCAATCCTTCAATTTTAATATTCGGCTCCAAAGAGGTCAATCCGCGCAGATTATTTTTCTCTACGCCGAGAACTTCTTTATTGATTTTTGCCAATTCATCCCGCGTTTTGGAAAAGTCATATTTCAAATCACCATAATTGTATTTAACTGCAATTTCCGGCGGATTTTCCAAATATATCTGCCGACACTTTTGTTCGGCATACCGAAAGGACATTGCCGACGTACTTGCCGGAAATAAAGCTATAAAAAATATCAAATAAAGCAATAAGCGCATAAAAAAACCTCTGTGTTATGTTCTTTATACCAATATAAAATCATTTTATTAAATCTGCGTTAACATATTTAAGGTACCATACTCTCAAGTGAGGTGAAGATGAAAAAATACTTATTTATATTGCTTTTCTCGTTTTTGATAATTCCGACGACACAGGCACAAACCGTACAACATCAGGCCAAAAACCCGAGCTTCTTCGTACCGAAAGGTACTTTTGAAAACAAAACAAATAATCAGCGCGTTATTGTTAAACCGGTGGTTGCTCCTGCTAAGAAACAAGTTGTTGTCGGCAAGCCGAAAGTCGCAATAAAAGCCGACACGCAGCCGCAAATCGCGCCGACGAAAATGCAACCGCAAAAGCAAGTCAGCGCTCCGATGCCGGCAGAAAATGCCCAACCTGCATCGCCGATAAAAACAGCCGTTGTTTCATCCGCACCTGCTACGGAAATACAAATCAACCCTTTTCAACTTATTATGGCAGAATACGTACGCGACACGGAACTCTTAGCCACAGGTCAAACATTAAACAATCCGCGTTTAAAAAACATTTTGGCAGATTTCAAAAATCAAGAACATCGCCTGTAATTAATTGTCACCGATTCTTAAGGCTTCTATAAACGCCGATTGCGGTACTTCTACCTTACCGAATTGACGCATTCTTTGTTTTCCTTTCTTCTGATTATCCAAAAGTTTGCGTTTACGCGTTACGTCACCGCCATAACATTTGGCCGTTACATCTTTACGCATCGGCGAAATTGTTTCGCGTGCCACAATTCGCCCGCCGATAGACGCTTGCAACGGAATCTTAAATAAATGTCTCGGAATTAAATCTTTTAACCGACCGCAAATTTGTCTGCCCCGTGCTTCGGCTTCACTGCGATTACACAAAAAAGCCAACGCATCAACCGGCTCTTCGTTAATCAAAATTTGTACTTTTACCAAATCTGCCGGAGCATAACCGATAAGCTCATAATTAAAACTTGCATAACCGCTGGAAATTGATTTCAACCGGTCATAAAAATCAAAGACAATTTCACTTAAAGGAATTTTATAAACCACCATTGCACGATTGCCGACATAGGTTAAATCTTCTTGTGTACCGCGGCGTTCGGTGCAAAGTTTCAAAATAGAACCGAGGTACTCATCCGGAACCATTATCGTTGCCCGCACCATCGGTTCTTCAATCATTTTAATGGTTGACGGATCAGGCATATCTGCCGGATTATCCAAAACCGCTTGTGTACCGTTGGTTAAATACAGATTATAGGCTACCGACGGCGCGGTTGTAATAATATCCAAATCAAATTCTCTGCCAATTCGCTCCTGAATAATTTCCATGTGCAGTAACCCTAAGAAACCGCAACGGAAACCCAATCCCAAAGCCCCCGAATTTTCCGGCTGATAATTAATACTTGCATCATTAAGCTTGAGCTTTGCCAAAGCCTCGCGCAAGGCATCATACTGGCTGCTGTCCACCGGAAAAATAGAACAAAATACCACCGAAACCGACGGTTTAAACCCCGGAAGCGCAGTCGCACACGGTTGTTTATTATCGGTGATTGTATCCCCGATATGGCAATCGTCCAAACTTTTAATACTGGCGGTAATAAAGCCGACTTCGCCCGGATATAATGCCTCAACATCAGTCATTTTCGGGGTAAAAATGCCGATTCGGTCAATCACATAATCCATGCCGCTGGACATCATGCGAATGTTTTGCTTTTTGCGCAAAATGCCGTTTTTCACACGCGCCAAAATCACCACACCCAAATACGAATCGTACCAACTGTCAATCAACAAGGCTTGGGTTGGCTGATTTTCTTCACCTTTCGGCGCCGGCAAATACTTTACCACCGCTTCCAATAACGCCGGAATTCCGAAACCGGTTTTGCCGGAAACTTCAACGGCATTAGAGGTATCTAAACCGATAACATCTTCAATTTGCTGTTTCACGCGCTCAACATCAGCTGATGGCAAATCAATTTTATTTAAGGCCGGCACAATTTCGTGGTCATTATCAAGTGCCAAATAAACATTGGCAAGCGTTTGCGCTTCAACTCCTTGCGTGGCATCCACCACCAAAACCGAACCCTCGCACGAAGCAAGCGAACGCGAAACTTCATAAGTAAAGTCAACGTGCCCCGGTGTATCTATCAAATTAAGCTGATATGTTTTGCCGTCCTGCGCCGTATATTTCAGGCGCACCGTCTGTGCCTTAATGGTAATACCGCGCTCGCGTTCAATATCCATAGAATCCAAAACCTGTTCGGTCATTTCACGTTGTTGCAAACCGCCGCAATATTCAATAATCCGATCGGCAATAGTTGACTTGCCGTGGTCAATGTGCGCAATAATCGCAAAGTTTCGGATAAGACTTAAATCGTGCATAATTCCTCCTGATTGCGCTCAACATAATTTATTTTTTTGTTTTAATCAATAACTATTGTCAAATTGCGAAAAATATGTTTTAATAATTGCAAAGGAGAAAGCAATATGCGCAAAATGATTGATATAGAGTTCGGCTCTTCCCGATATAATGAGCTCGTTGAACTGCGTTATAAAATTTTGTTACAACCTCTCGGTTTGAAGTTTTTGGATTCGTTTCGGCCGGAAGAAGCGCGCTATTTGCATATCGGTTGCGTTGAAATGTTGGATAATAAGCTGGTCGGCGGCCTGATGTTGGCACCGGTTGATGACAGCACAATCCGCTTAATGCAAGTTGCAGTTGACACCATTTATCAAGGCGAAGGTATCGGCCGCGAGCTGGTTAAATATGCCGAAAAACGCGCCAAAGAAGCCGGATACAGTAAAATCGTGATGCACGCCATGTTGTTTGTCGTTGATTTTTATGAAAAAATGGGTTATCGCGCCGAAGGCGATGTCTTTGAAGAACAGGGAATAACTTTCCTGAAAATGGTGAAAACATTATAAACTGAGGTGAACAGGCCATGAAATTCAGCCCGCAATCTTTACAAAATGCTTTCGTTCAAAACTATCTGCGCGATTCCATTTTATACTCCCGCATACCTGAAAAGAACAGTTTTGAAGATGCAATAGAATTTTTGCCTAGCGGTGAAAGATCTGATTTCATTGCCCTTAATGACGTTGTAATCGCTTTCAACAAAGTTTATAATGAAGATCCGAAAAACATTGATTCTTCCGATGAAAAAATCAGAAAAATAGCAAATGATTATTATGCTGTTGCCGATACAAGCGAACTTCCGGTCAATTATCGTTTAGAAATGTTCGATAATTTACTGAACTATACCGATAAACACGCACCAAACAATCGAACTTATGCCGCCATTTTGGAAAAAATGAGTACTCTGGCGGGTAACAATGATGACACACAAAATCTCTATGCGGAAATGTTATATTTTCACCACCGCAATATAGATCCGAAACTCTATTTTGCATACATGCAAAAAATATATTTCCGCATGAAGAACAAAAATAAATTCAAGCGGACAGATCAGCTCGGCATTGTTACCGTAATGCGTGCTAAAAAAGGAAAAATAACAACTGCCGTTGCTCCCGTAAAAGAATGGCCGCCGGAAAAAAGAAAAGAACGCTTGGAAAAAATAGAATCCGTGGTTAAAAACAATTTTTGGACACCTGAAGAGCGTATAATAATGGCAGAAGAGGCACTAAAACTATGCACGAAAAACGGACGAACGCGTCATGAGAATTTTATGTCTCAATTTAATTTGCATAATTTTTTGCTACACGAATATGCCGGAAAAAATGAGGAAAAATATTGTAAGCATCTCGCCGAACGGAATCGATGGGAAAATGCCATTATTGCATTAGACAAACATACACCGCGCATTGATGATCCAAATACACGTTAACCTTCCAAGTAAATAGCGCTTTTCTTGTAATTTTCAATTAAGTAACGTAAAAAGACACCGATACAAGCCGCTAGCGGCACAGCAATAATCATACCCAAAAGCCCGAGTAAAACCCCGCCGGACAGCAACGCAAACATTACCCAAACCGGATGCAAACCGATGTTTTCACCGACCAATTTCGGTGTTAAGAAATTGCCTTCAATAAATTGTCCGATAACAAACACCAAAATAACTTCCGCAATTTTCGGCCATGTCCCATATTGCGTAATAACCAGAACCATTGCCATCAGAAAACCGGAAATTGAACCGACGTACGGAATAAAAGAAATTAAGCCGGCCAAAAAGCCGATAAGGATTCCCAAATTCAAATTCACGAGCCACAACCCACAGGAATAAAATGTGCCGAGTGCCACGCAAACCATAAATTGCCCGCGCAAATATCCGGAAATTATACGGTCAATTTGTTTTACGCCGTCCGTCACCGTTTTTTTATGTTTTTTCGGCACCAAATCGTATATTTTGCGCGTAAAATCATGCCAATCACGCAACATATAAAAAGCAACCACCGGCGAAATCAACAACAACGAAATCACATTAATAAACGCAAATCCGTTAGAAACGATTTTTTGCACAACCTTTAAAAACGGCTTAAGCGATTCACCGGCATTACCGCGCCAAAACTCATCGGCATTTTTCCATGACAGCGCAGGAAAATAATCTTGCGCAACTGCAAAAAATTCAAACATTTTTGTTTTACACGTTTGCAAATACATTGGCAAATTTTCGGCAAATTCACTTATTTGCGAAAAGGCAACACTGCCCGCCAACACCAACAACGGCAATAAAATCAACAACACCAAAAACAACAAAGCCACCGACGCCCATGAACGGCTGATTTTACAATATTTCGTGATTTTGTTTACCAACGGGTCTAAAAAATAGGCCACCAAAATACCGACCACGAACGGCAACAAAACCGAGCGCAACACATACAACAAAAACCCCGTCAATAACAGCGTCGCCGTAATAATCAAATATCTCTGATTGTTGACATTCTGCTTTGTCATTATCTTACCTTATAATGAAATAGTTACCGGAAGCTTCATGGCTAAAACCGATTTCCTGTAAAGCGCTCCACAAGTCTTCAATATCGCCGGTATAACGAATGGAAAAGTTGACTTTTCCGCCGCCGAAACTTTTTGTTTCAATACCTTCTACCTGTTCCAAATTGGCAATGGCCTTGCTTTTAATCAGCCAATCTTTCATATTTTGATAACCGTAGACAGCACTCAAACTGTTAACTGATACGGTTTGGTCGGAATTTTTGGCTGTGCGCTCCATATTGGAAATAAACATCACGCTTTTTTCAATGGCCTTATCAAAAATATCGCCCTGCCCGTCATTATATACGGTAAACGAATCTTCTGTTTTTGCTTTTTCGTTTTTAATTGTAACCTTCAAATCTCCGTTACGCATTGTATCGGCAAAAACAACATACACCCGATCCGACCCGCTTCTTTGCGATACGGCTGTATATAAATCCGCCCCCATATACAAAGCATTCTGCGCACTGAAATCATCTATTTGTCGGTAATTATCGGTTAAGGTGCGCATTTGCATTGTTCCGAATTTTATCAGCCCTTTGGAACGCCAACTCTTGAGCCACACGTTATTATCTTCCCACAGCACCGGATATGCCTCAACCGACGGTTTAAACACCGGAATAACCACCATTTCCGCACCTTCTGCTTTAATCATTTCATTTTCGGCCATATAATCTTTCAAAAGCTGTTCATTAATCTGTACTGTCAGATTCGCAATATATTTCGTGCCGCCGGCTTTTTCATCGGCAACGCTTACTGCCTCAATAAAATGCATAATGGCATCATCCGACAATTCATCCAACTTCTGCACATTTTCTTCGCTTGTCAGTTGTCCGGCCGTTTGTAAAAATGCCTGACGCTGTGCCTGTAACATGGCTTTGTCTTTTGCCGCAACGGAATTTTCCGCCTCCACATCAACCGGCACGGTGACCTCATATTCTATTTTAGCCCAAGATTCCGTGCTGATAAAAAGCCCGATAAGCAATAAATACCAATATTTCATATGCCCTCACTTTGTGTCATTTTCCTCACATTATTACAAATCAGTATAAAAATCAAAACTTTTTATAGACTTTTTCTCTTAATCGTTGTTTATTATGTGCAATTATCATCCTAAACAATTTTTGCAAGGACTTAACATAATGATACAAAGCAAATATATTACAAACTTATTGGAAAAAGCAAAACAAAACATCAAAACAATCGTTTTACCGGAAGGTGAAGATGAGCGCGTTTTGGAAGCTGCACATATTGCCGCAACCATGAAAGCCGTAAAGCTCGTGATTTTAGGCAATGAAACTGCTATCAAAAATCACTTTGCCGCCAAAAATTGGGATTTAGACGGCATAACGGTTATTGAACCGGAAAAATCCGCCAATCTGCCGGCATACACGGAATTACTGTATGAATTGCGCAAGGAAAAAGGCTTAACACATGAAGAGGCCGAAAAATTGGCATTAAACTATAATTATTTCGGCACTTTGATGATTAAATCCGGTCATGCCGACGGCATGGTATCCGGCGCCAATCACTCTACCGCCGATACGGTTCGTCCGGCATTGCAGATTATTAAATCAGCCAAAAAAGGACGCAGTGCTTCCTCTTTTTTCATTATGCTTTCAAATAATAAACCATACATCTTCTCGGACTGCGGTATTATCATTAACCCAACGGATAAGGAATTGGCAGATATTGCATTAGATGCCGCCGAAACAGCCATTCAGTTTGATATTGAACCGAATGTGGCAATGTTATCATTTTCAACCAAAGGTTCCGGCAAAGGTGATGAAGTTGAAAAAGTCAGACGTGCCACACAAATAGCCAAAGAGGCATTGCAAACAGACGAATATAAAAATTTAGGCATTAAACTTGATGGTGAGTTGCAAGCCGATGCTGCACTGGATTCAGTTGTTGCCGCCAAAAAAGCACCGAACAGCGAAGTCGCCGGAAAAGCTCGCGTTTTGATTTTCCCGAATTTGGAAGCCGGAAACATCTGCTACAAAATGTTGCAACGCTTAGGCGGCTGCGAAGCTTACGGCCCGATTTTGCAAGGTTTGAATGCACCGGTTAATGATTTGTCTCGCGGTTGTTTCGCCGAAGATATTGTCGGTGCAATTGCAATAACCTGTTTACAAGCAACAAAAAAATAAGGAATAAAAAATGAAAAAAATACTTGTTATAAATTGCGGTTCTTCCTCATTAAAATTCCAATTATATAATGTGGAAGGTGAAGAATATAATGTTATTTCAAAAGGTATTGCCGAACGTATCGGGCAACCGAATTCCGTTATTAAAATTCAATACGGTGACAGCCCGAAACAGCAACACGATGTGAATATGCCGACGCATTCCGAAGCCATTCGCGGCGTGTTTAATTTGTTGCTGAACGGTGCCTTAAAATCAATGGATGAACTGAGTGCCGTCGGTCATCGCGTTGTTCAGGGCGGTGATATTTTCAAAGAATCCGTTTTGGTAACAGAAAAAGTTATTGAACAAATAGAAAGTTTGTCAGATTTAGCACCGTTGCACAATCCGGCACACGTCCTCGGTTTGAGAGCTGTTCAAGAAGTTTTGCCGAACATTCCGCAGGTTGTTGTATTTGACACTTCTTTCCACCAAACCATGAAACCGGAAGCTTATTTATATGCTTTGCCGGAAGACCAATATAAACGCAATAAAATTCGTCGTTACGGCTTCCACGGCACATCGCACAAATATGTTGCGCAAGAGTGCGCCAAACTCATCGGTAAAGAAGGTAAGATTATTACTTGTCACTTAGGTAACGGTGCCTCCATTTCCGCAATTGAAAACGGCAAATGCGTTGACACATCCATGGGCTTTACTCCGTTGGCCGGCACAATTATGGGCACGCGTTGCGGCGATATTGACCCGTACATACCGCTTTATATTATGAAGAAAGACGGCCTGTCTATTGATGAAGTTAATGATTTGATGAACAAACAAAGCGGTATGCTTGCGTTATCAGGATATTCCGACAATCGTGACGTTGAAAACGGTATGCTTGCCGGCGATGAAAAATGTACATTGGCAACATATTGCTATGTTCATTCTTTGCTGAAAATTATCGGCGGTTACATTGCTGTTTTAGGCGGTGTAGATGCCATTGTATTTACGGCAGGCGTTGGTGAAAACGGCTGGCTGTTACGTCAGGTATTGATGGAAAAACTGGCATATTTGGGCATTAAACTTGATGAAAAGAACAATCGTGTTCGTGGCGAAACGATTATGATTTCAACACCGGATTCCAAGGTTAAAGTATATATCATTCCAACCGATGAAGAATTAATGATTGCCAAAGATACGGTGCGAATTGCCAACATATAATCATTGAAAAGAGCCTGAGAAATCAGGCTCTTTTTATATTAATTTTCGTAAAAAATTTCACCGTTTTCATCAAACAATTCAAAAACCCAATCTGAGAAATATTTCTGATATTCGGTGACAAATGACGGAACTCCCGTATGCGCAACCGGATCATTAGCCAGTTCCACTTGCAGCCAATATCCTTCATCCAGCTTATATATGCGGAATATATAGATAACACCGCCAATCATATTGAACTGAATTTCGCGCGGTTGTATAAGTTTCGGCAAAGAAGCGAAAAAATCATCTTTTTTTACAATTCCCTGATAATCAATAAATGCCGCTGTTTCAACAATTTTACTGACCTTTTCGGCTTCATTGTTAAAATGCTTCAACTCTTCGGCAGTATATACCTTATCCTCCAAAGATATACTCTTCAAATATTGCGGCTGTACACTCAAAAGCGGATATGGTATCCAAGCCGAAGGTGCGCCGGAAAAATAACCGACACCGCTGATAACATACATGTACATACTGCCTTTTTTACGTGCCAAAGCATAATCATTATTATTTGAAACGTTGTTCATAATAATTTCATTCAGCAATTTACCTTCATTATCATAAATTGATATTTCAGTGCCTTCTCCCGCACCATCTTTACTTTCTTCTGCCGACAATAAATTATTTTCCTTCAGAATATCCTTTGTCGCAGGCATAACTGACACAATGACAGATTTACCTACTATTGCGTAAAAAATCGCCAACATATCGGTATTGGCATAATAATCACCGGCTTGTTTAAAATACCAAGCATTTTCTTTCCTGTATATGGTCACATCTCCGGACTGCGGTGTTTTAAAAACTATTTTTGCAATACTTTTTATATTTTGCCGTGCCGCTGCAAATGTATATGTTCCGCGTAAGTTCTGCTCATCAGTTGCCTTCCGATAAAACAAAACCGCCCCGAGCAATACTGCCGTCAGAACAACAAGTAAAATAATTAATTTCAGACTTCTCTTACTCATGCAAAAAATCCTCGTATTTTTTTGCGTAAGCGGCGCGATTTAAGGAAAAACAACAACCATAACAAACCAACGGATAACAGAGGAAACATAAATAAGCTCAAAAAGATAATAGTGTATACCGATTCGTCATAAACTTTTTTCATGGCATATACCGTTTTTTCAAATTTTTTCTCCAACTCGGCCATTTGTAACCCGATTTCATCGGTTTGCAAAAGAGTTTGCATTTTATCTTCGTCCCCATCGCTTTCAAGCAACAGAGCCTGTTGTGTTTCTTTTAATTCCTTACTAACCGCATCATATTCATCAGCATACATTGCATAAGCTTTTGCATTTATCTGTTGAGCGATATTCATTGGATTTTCCATATTTTTTTGCACCGGCAATTTGCCATATTCTTTGATATTCAGCATTTTTTCTATCAGTGAGCGCACAAAATCCATATTTTTATTCTTGGCAATAACACCATAAGGGCTTTTGCTCACGGAATTTTCATCCGCCCATAAATAATCTTCTATCAAATCAACATCGCCGATTACGGCAACCTGCGCCGGCAACAAAGTTACCGCTACATACTCTGCCATATCTGCCACTTTTTCATTACCCTCAAATGGATTTGAGGCATAAGCGGAAGTCATTGTTCCGACAAGCATTGCCCCCACATATTTATCCTCGTTCATTAAAATCGGCTCAACGTCAACCATCTGATTATTGACCTCAAAAGATATGGCGTGCTTAACTTTAACATTGCCTTTCTCAAGCATAAATTTCTCCGCCGGTTCGGCATTATCTGTAAATACATCGTCCGGAACAATACCCCAATGGCTAAACAGCTTACTGATTTGTACTTCTTCCAAATTGGTAACAGGTGACTGATTTTCGGTTAACAAATCCCAAAACAGCACAACCTTTCCGCCATTAACAATATATTGGTCAACGGCATAAATAAAATGCGCCGGCAAATTTTTCGGATTAATTAAAATCAACATATCCATCAGAGGTGAAATTTCATAAGTTTTGGTTGTAACGTTAAATATATTGAAATCACCCTCCAGATTTTGCATAAATCCTTCGTATTCATCCAAATTTTGCGTTGGATTCATATAAACACCGATTGTTTTCAAAATTTCCGGTTTGGAAACCTTTAACAACGCCTTATCTATATCCTTTTCCAAATACAAGCGTCTTTCGGTTATAAAATTTTTGATAACAACCCCGTTATTTTGCTGGTTACGTAAAAACGCACCAATATAATCAAAGCTGCCTTTTTCATTGGCTTTATAATACAAACCGTTACGCATCACGATATTTTCCAACTCCGAATACGGTTCAACTTCCGTTGCCATTACCTTCAGCATTCCCTGAGATAATTTTTCATATTTTTTCAAAAAACGTTTAATCTGCTCAAAATACTGATAATATTCCGGATTCCGCATTTTATAGTCACGGGCGATATATAAATCAAATAAGTATGGTTCCTTCAATTCCGAAACAATTTTTGCCGATTCGCTTGAAGGGGTATAAAAACCGGCGGATGTCATATCAAACTTTGCCGAAAAGACAAGACCTATCAGCCATAGCAACAAATATACGCCCAAAAACAAGAGTACCGAAAACCCGCACAACTTAATTGTTTTGTGCTTTTGAACACTGCGTCTGTATAATAAAACCTGCCCGTTCAACCACATAAATGCGCCGCTCGAAACCACAAAATACAAAACATCGGACACTCCTATTTCACCAAATAGAAAATTACCGTATGTTTCAAACAGTTTCAGCGGTGTCACCAACAAAAACAGCGCCATTACGAAAACACTGACAATATATGAAATAATCATATGTCTGCTGAATGAGGAAATTAAACACCCTAACGCAGCAAATAAGAATTGCAACAACCACAATCCCACAAAACAGCAAATAATATTCCCCATATCCAATTTCAACCAAGTTGTCGTATATATAATTTGCGGCAACAAACACACGCTCATCATAACACTTGCAATAAAAGCCGCCAAAACTTTTGCCGCTACCAATTTATAATCGGCAACCGGTTGCGTTAATATAGATTCAGCAGTACCGGATTTATATTCATCAGACCACGACTTCATCGTCAGCGCCGGAACAAATGCCAGCAAAATATAGGGCTGAACGTAAAATAAAGAAAATGCCGCCGCGTCGTGCATCACCATATAGGCTCCGAAGTACAACGATATCCCTGCCGAGGCAACCAAGTAAAGCGCAAAAACAAGGTACGCAAAATAACCTTTGAAATAGCCGCTTGTCTCTTTTTTCAATAAAGCTGTAAATTGTTGCATCAGAAACCTCACTTCTTTGTTATCTGTCTGAAAGATTCCAATAAATCATTTTGTGCTTTTTTCTTAAAGTCGGCCAGTTTGGCATCAATCAAAAGTTCTCCTTTATGCAAAAGCAACACCCTATCCGCCACGGCTTCAACATCTTCCAAAACATGAGTTGAAAGAATCACCGCGTGCCCCTTTGCATACTTTTTAATTATTTTTCTGATGGCAAACTTCTGATTTGGGTCCAAGCCTTCTGTAGGTTCGTCCAAAAGCAAAATATCCGGCTCGGCCAACAAAACGGCCGCCAATTCCGTTCTTTTTTTATAACCCTTTGACAGGGTATCGTTTTTTTGCGTCACAACATCTTTAAGTTCCAGCAAATCAACAACTTGTCTGATGCGTTCTGCTTGTTCTTCCGGCGCAATTCGGCGAATATCGGCAACAAATTGCAAATATTCAAAAACATTCATTTCGCCGTATAAAGCCGAAACCTCCTGCACATATCCGATGCGGTTCAGAAAATCAAGCCGATTCGCCGACAACTTTACATCATCGTTTTCCACCGCGCCGCAATCAGCCTCAATAAATCCGCTCAAAATCCGCAACAATGTGGATTTTCCGGCACCGTTTTCACCCAACAGTGCGACGATTTGCCCCTTTTTAACGGAAAAAGAAACATTTTTAAGTGCCTGTTTCTCACCAAATGCCTTACATATATCAATAACTTTCAACATATCCGTTTCCAAATTACCAAAGATACACCTATCATACACGTTTTTTTTGAATTTTTGCAACAATTATAAAAAACTATAGTGACAAATTCATTTTAATGGAGTAATAATTAACAAAACGCTTAAACGGAGCAATTTTATTGGATACTTTTACAAAAGAAGAAGTTAAGAATTTCATTATCGGCATGGTTGTTTTGGCCATGTTTGCGATAGTGCTCGGCATTCTGAAATATCAGCACAATACATGGAAAGATGCCGATAACACCGATTATACGATATATGCCACCTTTAATAGAACAGACGGTCTGGATATCGGCGACAAGGTCAGAATGTCCGGTATTGATATCGGGCGTATTGAAGGGTCTGTCTTGGATAATAATTTTCGGGCAACTCTGACTTTGAAAATTCGTAAAGGCATTCAAATTCCCGATGACAGCAGCGCATCTATTGTCAGCAACAGTCTGATGGGAAGTAAATACATTGAAATAGAACCGGGCGGCTCCGAAGACTATATTGAGGAGAACGGTGAATTTTCCTACACTCAGGATGCCATCGTTTTGGAAGAATTGGTAGATAGGATTATTTCGTTAGGCAAAGCAAAACGCAAAAATCAAAAATGTCTGACCGCACCGATTGCAACAACCAACACAACTGAAACGGAGAGTTAAAATGCATAAAAAACCTGTTGAAACCATTATGGGACTCGTTGTACTCATTATTGCCGTTTTATTTTTGACTTTTGCTTTACGCGTGTCTGATTTGCAAGTTGTAAAAGGTTACACACTGACGGCCGATTTTATGAAAGTCGGCGGGTTAAGCATCGGTTCCGATGTTCGGATTAACGGCATTAAAGTAGGCACGGTAACAGCGCAAGATTTGAACAACGAAGATTACACGGTAAAGGTTACATTCAGTATTTCAGCCGATACCAAATTGCCGAAAGACAGTGTTGTTGCAATTGTGGGCGATGGTTTAATGGGCGATAAATTTGTAAAAATTGAGCCGGGAAAATCAACGGAATATTTATCCGACGGCGATTCGTTTACCAAAACCAAAGACTTTAAAACTTTGGAAGATATGGTGGGTGAAATAATATTTATGGTAACAGATAGCGGCGAAAAAAATGAGAATTAAACTTTTTGCAAAAATTTTTCTGCTTGCAGCAATGTTATTCGGCTTTACGGCTCACGCCGAAAGTATTGAGAAAAATACGGCGCGCATGCAAGCCATGGATAAAATTACCGGTCGTGTCAGCATGATTAACGTGCCTGTCAACGGTGAAGTTAAATTCGGTTCACTATCCATTGTGGCTCGTAGCTGTAAAACACGTCCGGCCGAAGAGGCTCCCGATAATTTCGCTTTTATTGATGTAACAGATACATCGCCGGAAGGTGTTACGGAAAACATCTTCAAAGGTTGGATGATTTCTTCTTCACCGGCAACGCATGCCGTTGAACACCCTATTTATGACGTTTGGCTTTTGCAGTGCACCGATACAAAAGTTGATAAAAAAACTCTTTTATCAGAACAAGAGTTAGTCCAAAGAGATGCATTACCGATGCAGGGTAAAAAATTTGAAAATAAGCCGAATACTACTGAAAAAAATGAAGACGCGGCAACGCAAGAACCGATAGAAGAGATGACAGCCGAACATCAGCCGGAAACATCCGAAGCGGAAATGCTTTTGCCTGAAGAGTTTTCTTTTGATGAAGATGAGGAAAGCGTAATGACCACCGAAGATAAAATAAAGGAAATTACATCATCGCCGGAAGAAATTACGTTTGAAACAGAGAATTCTGTTTCCGAATAAAGGCTCTATACGGCACAAAGACAAGCAACAACAAAAAATATCAATATATAAAAGGCAACCCCAAAAAGATTGCCGAAACCAATTTTAAAATCAGCAGACGATGGCAGTGCATTTTCAATAATTATTGTTTGCAACAACACATAAACAATATAGCCGATTACCGTAATATGCTCGCGGTCAAAGAAATATTTATCAAAAAAATAACCCACGGGAAGCAACAGCAACGGTGCCATAGCTGACGGCAATGCATTATAAAAATGTAAATTACGAAAACCGACACTACCGGTTACATAAGCATCGCCTTGTTTAACCGGAAACAGCGAAAAAGAAGTCGGTTTGGCGTTCAGCAAAAGTCCTACAGTAAAATGTGCCGTTTCATGCAAAAATGTACCCGGAATATTAACCAACGCCGTTAAAAACATACTGCTGTATGTCATCATTTTCAGGTGAATCAAAAACAAAACCAAAACAATCAGAACAAAGCGACTAGATATCAGATATTCTGCCAATTCGTGAGAATTTAAGAGATTCAAAACAGACTGAAACAAGAACTTATCCTTTTTTCTCTAAGACGGTTAGACCGACCACAAAAGTATTCATCATCAACTGGCAAATGGTTTTTTTATTAACTTTCACCAAAGAATCCAAGATATCTTTTGTTAGAAACGAGCTGACGGCAAACAGCGTTAACCACAATATCTGTGAAGATAAAACTCTCTCCGGTCTTTCCATATCCGGCACCATTCTTTGCAACAAGTCATGAATAATCGCAATAATTTTAACAACTTTTTTCATGTAAAAATAACTGTAAACCCGATGATGGCGTAAATGAAAACCATAAAGCAAATACCATAAATTTTTATTTGCCAACACATAGTCCACAAACACCTGTAAAAATCTGTTCATGTCGGCAAAGGGATCATCCGTTGTTTTCACAACTGACAGTTTAGCGGAAAGCTCATCTAAGGTTAAATAGTTTTGCACCACAACAAAATTTTCCATATTGGCAAACTGATTATAAATAGCCCCCACCGAACAACCGGAGGCCTCCGACAATTTGCGCACTGTCAGTGCTTCGGTACCTTTGTCTTTTACAATCTTACGCCCGATTTGAATCAGTAATTTTTGTATGTCGTTTCTTTCCATTTTGTTATAAACTTTCCGATGTTTAACAAAATATTTGCATTTTGATATTATCTTATAACAGAAGGCGACTGTTTTCAATTTTTTTTTGCGATTATCAAAGGATTAATTCATGAAAAAACTATACTTATTAATTCTGTTATCTTGTTTATTTGCATACGGAAAAGTAACACACGCCGAACCGAATACTTTACCGGCCGAAAATAAGCAAACAAATTCTCAACGCACCGATTTTCTTGATAACTATATTCAGGAAGTAGATGCTCTGCACGAAGCAACTTCTCAACCTGATGAATTGCTTAAGCAGGAACCGAAAATTTTGCAGTTGCAAGAGCGCGAGAAACAAATTTTGGAACAAGGAAAAATTGAGCGCGAAAAAATAGAAGAAAAAATCAATAAGGAAAAATTTGAGCAAAAACGTGCCGAAGAAAAAAGACAGCATATCAAAGATACATACGAAAAAGCACCATTGGGTTTATATTGGGGCATATCTCAAGAAGAAACAAAAGACATAGATTTTACCTTGTTGCCGACAGAGCGCAAAAATTATGCCGAAGTTTATCTGGTGGAAAGCGAGCATAACCTGCATCCGGAGTTCAAGCATATTCTGGCTATTTACGGCAAACGCGATCATTTATGGTGTATTTATGCACAAGGAACACCGAAAGAAGACACACCGAATGCGACAGAGATTATGCATTTATATAAAAAATATTATGAGGCTTTAGAAAAGAAATACGGCAATGCGCAAGAATATTTCACGCCTTACAAATATACAGAGGAAATAGTTGAAGAAACCGAAGATCCGAAAAAACCGAAAATTATCGTTATTGAAAAAGAGAATCCTCTGGGCGGACCGACATTTTTGCAAGAACTCCGCGAAGAAAAAGCATCACTGTATGCCACCTTTGAAAACAACGAAGTAGGCGTTGTAATGTCTGTTAATGTTAATGAAAACAATCAAAGTTACTTAACAATTGACTTCAAAAACCTTAAATTAATGCAAGCGGAAAAAGATGCCGAATTAACGGAACTTGTTGACGAATTATAGGAGATATTTCATGAAAAAAGTAAGTTTTTGCGGTATTTCCGGCAGCGGTATGAGCTCTCTGGCGCAAATTCTCAACCTATCCGGTTATGACGTACGCGGCTCTGACCGTGACTTTGATTTGGGGCGTAATTTATCCAATAAAGAAACCTTGCAAAAAACAGGCATTAAAATTTTTCCTCAAGATGGTTCTGCAATAACTGACGATTTGGATTTTGTTTGCGCTTCAACGGCAGTTGAAGATACAATTCCCGATATTAAAGCGGCTAAAGAAAAAAATATCTCCGTTAAAACGCGTCCGGAACTTTTGGCAGAGACTTTTCATCAATATAAATACAGTGTTGCGGTTGGCGGCACCAGCGGCAAAACAACAACCACCGCAATGATAGGTTATATTTTGGATAAGGCCGAAAAAAAGCCGTGTGTTATCAACGGCGGTCTTCTGCTTGATTATGAGGCAAACACCGGTATTCCGAATATTATTTTCAACAAAGGAGATATTTGTGTTGTAGAGGCAGATGAGAGCAACGGCAGTATTGATTTGTATAATCCTTATATTTCCGTTGTAAACAACATTTCGGCAGATCATAAATCGTTAGAAGAATTACTGCAGTTGTTTCAAAACTTTGCCAACCGTACCAAGCACGCGGTAATAATTAATGATGACTATGATTTATGCCGCAAAATTTCACATAAAAAAATTATAAGCTTTTCACTGAAGAATCCTCAAGCTGATTTTTATGCGGCAAATATCAAACCGTTACCGCACGGCACGCAATATGACTTAGGCGGTAAAACGTTTACCTTAAATTTAATCGGTGCATTCAATGTGGCAAATGCTTTGGCGGCTTTTGCCGTATGTAATGAGTTTGGTATTACCCCGTATAAAGCTGCAGAAATTTTGCAAAACTTTCACGGCACAAAGCGTCGGCTTGAAATCATCGGCACACGCCGCAACATCACGGTTATTGATGACTTTGCACATAATCCGGATAAAATCAAAGCTTCCGTTTCGGCCCTGCGACAATACCCCGGCCGTTTGATTATTATGTTTCAACCGCACGGATTCGGCCCGATGCGTTCTTTAGGCAAAGAAATTATGCAGGAATTTGTTGCCGGTATGGCCGCAGATGATATTCTGGTAATGCCGGAAATATTTTTCGTCGGCGGTACGGTTTCAAAAGATATATCGTCGCTTGATTTAATTAATTATGCTAAAACCCTCGGCAAAGAAAATTGCTTTTATTTTCCGGATAAAACAACCGCCGCCGATTTTATGATCCAAGAAGCTAAAAACGGCGACAGAATAGTCATTATGGGAGCCAGAGACAACTCTTTAACAGATTTGTGCCATAATATTTTGGAGCATTTATAAATGATGAAAATTGAAAAAGGAAGCAAAGTTGCCATTGTTGCCCCTTCGGCACAAATCGGTGAAATCAGCAAAATAGAAAAAGGCTTGAAATACTTGGAAAGCATTGGCTTAATTCCTGTTTTGGGTAAAAATCTGCTTTGTTCACACCGCTATATGGCAGGTTCGGATACGCAACGCGCAGATGATATCAATTCAGCCTTCTCCGATTCGGACATTAAGGCAATTTTCTGTGTTCGCGCGGCAGCCGGTGCAACACGCATTTTACCTTATATTGACTATAAACTTGCGCAAAAAAATCCAAAACCCGTTATCGGTTTTTGTGACAATGTCGCCTTGCAACTGGCCCTAAACAAACTGAGCGGTATTACTTGTTTGAACGGCTTTTCCTTAACTTACGATTTCAGAAGTGCCTCACCGGACAGTGTAATCTGTGCCGACTTGGAACAACAACTTGCCGGCAAGCTTCCCGTTTTTAAATCCGGTAAAACTTTACGCACCGGCGTTGCCGAAGGAAAGCTTTTATGCGCAAATTTAAGCGTTTTAATGCGCCTTGCAGGCACGCCGTATTTTCCGGATTTAAACGGCAAGATTCTGCTGGTTGAAGATGTACACGAACGGCTGCACAAAATTGATGTAATGTTGCAACAATTAAAACAGCAACCGAATTTTCATAAATTAGAAGCAGTTATTTTCGGACAATTCACCGATTGCACCGGCGATGAAGAAGACGGAACCCTGCTTGATTGTTTTGATGATTTTTTGCAAAACACAAATTTTCCGGCAATTATTGATTTCAATTTCGGGCACACGCCTTCCCGCCGCGTATTGCCTCTTGGAAGTCCGGCAAAACTTAATACCGATTCGGCCACCTTAGAAATATTGGCTGATTAAATTATTGACCCACTCAATATTCTGCAGTTGTAACCGTTGCACTATGCGAAAGTATTGCCCTATTCCGACCCAAGATTTGTTGGTATATGAAAAAAGAATCCCCGTCAGCAGAAGGTTTCCGCCTATAATAATTATAGCCGAAAATACATATCCCTCTTTGATAATATCCGTTTGTCCGAGATGAACCTGTGAAAGAACGGTCACCCAATAATAGGCAACAAAAAAACCGAACACACAGTAGACCATCCAATGATTATCCGACATAATCAGAATTGCCGGCATTAGCAGCATATAAAATGCGGCAAACAGCGGGAAAAAATATGGTGACAGCGAAATAATCCAATTCCCCTGCCCCTTGATAATCATTGAACCGCCGGAACCATCCGGATTTAAACGGATTCGGCCGGCATTATGCAGTGTTAAATAAGCAAAAAATGTGTGGGTCAGCTCGTGCGAGATAATTTGCATTGATTCGCAGGTGTTATATCCGGCAACAATAACCATTACACCGTAAAATAAAACACCGCCGCCAAATGCATAAAATTTTATTGTATTAAAATTGAAATACTCAAAAGACATTATCAATGCCGGCACATATAGCAACAGCAACAACGCAACCGGCCACTTACAAATATTTATGATAAAGTCAATAATTTTGCTCATATTTCAACCTTTCTTATTTAAATTTTAACTTAAATATCCTAAAATTTTGCTAATTGAAACTTTGTAAAGAGGTTGAATCATGGCTGACTTGGATACTTTTGATTTTATAATAACCGATCAGGGTGATGTTATACTGATTATATATGCGCGCGAAACCGAGCCGCATTTACGTCCGGTTATTCGCCTGAATCCTACCGAACATCTGATAGAATTTTACCGCACGGATACCGAAGCTATGACATTGGAAAATGTCTCAGATGACGTATTCAAAAATTTAAAAGACAAAGACAGTTTATTGGTTTGCGAAATTAACCCTGAAAGCAACGAAAATCCGGAAGAAGCGGAAATTATCTATGCCTATGAAGCAGAATTTGCAGAATAATTGATTTTATAACTAGTTGAAAAACAAAAATATTTTAAAAAAAATTAAATATACATACCTGAATGTATATTTATTTTATTGCATATTTTTCGTTTTTGTAGTACATCTGAATTATGAAAACATTAAAGGAGATTTAATATGAAAAAATTTATCAGTTTGCTTATCGTATCCGTTTTGTTTTGCAACACCGCACATGCGGATCGTGTTATTATCTTGGATGAATACAATAACGTCAGACAAGAAATATACACTCAACCGATGAGCGGTACGCAACAGGTGGTTCAGCAAGCGTATATTCAACCGACACCGCAACAAGTTATTGTTCAGCAACCGCCTCAAGAAGTTGTTGTTGTCCGTTCACGTCCTGTTGCACGCAGTTATTATTATGATTCAGCGGCAACTGCCTTGTTTGCCGGCTTCACGGGTGCCGTTATCGGTAATGCCATATTCAGAGGCGGTCACCACCACCATCATCATGGACATTACCACGGCGGACATCATCATCGCCGTCACTGATTTTCTCTGATATGGAACGCAAAAGGCCTCTGATGAGGCCTTTTGTTTTATGATTTTCAATTACCCTATTTATTTTTCTGAACCGATTGTTTTACAAATTCGGTCAATAACCGCACACCGAAACCGCTTGCCCCCTTAGGGTATAATACCTTTGTTCCATCACTTAAATCAACACCGGCAATATCTATATGAGCCCATTTAGTGTTCTTTTCAACAAATCTGCGCAAAAAACACGCTGCGGTTGCCGAACCTGCCGGACGCCCACCGACATTTTTCATATCGGCAATCGTTGAATCAATCATTTTATCATACTCGGCATCCAACGGCATATGCCAAACGCGCTCACCGCTCACATTTCCTGCCTGTTTGATGTTTTGCATTAAAATTTGCGAATTGGTAAACATACCGGCATAAGTCGGTCCCAATGCAATTACCATGGCACCTGTCAAAGTTGCAATATCTACAACGTATTCCGGTTCAAAGTTTTTCTGAATATATGTCAAGCAATCGGCCAAAACCAGGCGCCCTTCGGCATCGGTATTCACCACTTCAACCGTTTGGCCGGACATAGATTTAAACACATCACCCGGACGATATGCCGAACCGGAAGGCATATTTTCCACCAAACCGACAACCGCTACCACGTTTTGCGGAATCTTTTGCAATGCAATAGCCTTCATTGTGGCAACAACAGCCGCCGCGCCGGCCATATCCTGTTTCATATCGCCCATATTAGCCGCCGGTTTTAAAGAAATACCGCCGCTGTCAAATGTTACACCTTTACCGACAAGCCCTATGGTAAAATTCTTTTTATCCGGCAAGCCACGCCATTTAACCACACAAACGCGCGGTCTGTTTTGAGAACCCTGAGCCACCGCGGAAAGCAAACCGAAATTGTGTGCTTTTACAGCCTTCTCTTCCAGAATTTCAACTTCCAAACCAAGATATTCCAAACGCTTAATATCTGCCGCAAAAACTTCCGGAGTCAGCATATTCGCCGGCTCATTTATCATATCGCGGGCATAACGAACAGCAGTTGCCATACCGGCATACGGCTTATAGCCGTCAAAATCAGATAAACCGGTATTGGTATATACAATGCGTTCCAAAATCGGATAATAAGATACCGGCTTTTTTGTAAAATACTTATCAAAACTGTATGAAGCCAACTCCATACCAAGCGAAAAGTTATAGTATCCTTCCGCTGTTGCTCCCAATAAAGCCACTTTAACTTCACGAAATTTTTTAATGCTTTTCCAAGTATTGCCGCCGGCTTTTTGCCACTCAACGGCCGATATTTTATTTTTAATTAGAGCAACCCCTACACTATAATCACCCATATGATACATTCTTAAACCATCTTTTGTTGTCTGCTTTTTAACGGCATTGACCAACACTTGTTCTTCCGAATTTAAGTATTTACACACATCGGCAATTTTCTCGGCAAAAATAACCTTATCACACTTACTCTTAATATTGCGTCCGATAATAAATTCCACCATAATATCCTCCTTGTTGTCTTTTGCCTTTGATTATAATTTATTGAATTGATTTTGCAATCTTTATCTTTTTTTATTTAAATAGATATGGACTTTCTCTATTTTTGCAATATACTGCCCTTAGGGTGGATAACTCATTTTGGCAGATTTTATGAAATGAAAAAGTTTTTGCAGTCTTTGGAAAATGAAACCTTTACCGCCGGAGAAGAACTTGTTTCGGAGGCAATGATTGTGGCGCAAAAAATTTTGGTTAATATGGGATTGGATTTTATTCCTCTCTCCTATGTTCAATTTCTGAAAAAATATAACGGCATCAAGAATGCAACCTCCTGCCTATGCGGTGCAACCGTTGATGATGATATGGATATTGTAGATAAAAAT
>JAFVBT010000030.1 GCA_017479785.1 Alphaproteobacteria bacterium | reverse complement strand
GTAAAGTTCGACATTTTCTTTGGCCATAATCCTACCGTTTACGGTAATCATGCCTTCGGACTTTTGCAATAATTCATTATATTTTTCGGCACCGTGTTCATAATCTGCAATATCATAAGTTACGCGTCCGTTATAGGCACGTTTAAGGTCATCATAGGTATCTTGTCTCGGTGTTGCCATTGTCAACGAGCCGACGTTCAAAACACCTGACGCCCCGACCACAATGCCGTTCGGAGAAACAAAAATCGCATGCCCGTTATAAAATGCCTCGCCCTTAACCGTGTTGACTATACCGTTGATGTTGACCTGATTATCCACCATATTTACAAATTTATTATAACCCTGATCAAATTTTAAATTCGCCACATCGCCGTTATCAAGGGTAAAATCCGTATATTGCCTAAAACCCGTACTGCCGGAAACTTTTGCCGCATCAATGTTATAAACGCCGTTATTACCTGCAACACCGGTAATATTTGTTGCAAATACCGGTGTGATATTCAAAAACATCATACTGTATGCCGTTACAAACGACACAACTTTACGGAATAATGATGGCTTTTTGAATACAATTTCCTGTGATTTTTTATTTTGAATTTTTTTGTTTCTTGCGGCTTTTGGCATAGGCGTAATCCCTTAATGTCGGCTGTTTATATCAATTTTACCTTGATTGCAAACAACGATTTGTTTGTAAAGTTCAATAAAAGTTTTCTAAGCATACTATATTTCAGGCGTTTTTTCAACATATTTTAACATTTTGTTAAGCAGTTTTAATAATTAGTTAATTTTCATTGAAATAAATTAAATTTATCTGTATCATAAGCCATCAATTAAACAATATCGGACTGCAAATATGAAAAAAAATCTATTAATCTCAGTATCAAGCTCTTTATTAGTTTTAGCCTCTTATTCAACCGCATCGGCGCAAGTAACTCCGCAAGGTATTGCCGGACAACTTGGCACGGTGCAACAGCAGGATATTGAGGATATCAAGCGCATAGAAATGGAAAAACAAGGGTTGCGTGATTATGAAAATCGTCAGTTGGGGGCAGAGCAAAAAGCTAAAACAACGGCAAAAAAGCGCCAAAAAGCAACCGAACGCGCAAAACCGTCAGAATATAAAACCAAAGGCGTGTATATTGAAAAGATTGAAGTTCCGGACAGCGAAATCCTGACTAAAGAAGAAATTGCCGATATTGTGAAAGATTATGAACAAACCAATTTAACGATGGCCGATATTAAGGAATTAGTCGCCGATATCAATGAAATGTATCTTGATAAGGGTTATGTAACCGCTCGTGCCTATCTGCCGGAACAAACTATTGAAAACGGTATTTTAAAGATAGCGGTAATGGAAGGTAAAGTCGGTGATGTCAAAATCGAGGGCAATCGTTGGACTAAAGAATCTCATATTAAAGACCGCTTGGATATAAACGAAGGCGAAATCTTCAATGTTCAAAAACTTGAAGAAGATATGCTGATATACAATCGCTACAATGACGGCATTATGCTCAAAGGCGATTTAAACCCCGGAGAAAAGGACGGAACAACCGATGTAACAATCAAAGCCGAAGAAAAAGCACCGTATCATGTTACGGCAGTTGCCGATAACTCCGGCCGCAAAACCATCGGCAAAAACCGTGCCGGCTTGATTGCTTCACATGACAGTTTATTCGGTTACCGCGATAAATTAACGGCCGGCGTTTATGCCAACCGCTATTCAATGACGCCGTTTGTGGATTATAACATTCCGGTAAACAAATATGACGGGCGCATCGGTGCATCTTTCTCGCATAATGAGGCGGAAATCGGCCACGGTGCTTATAAAGATTTCAACATTGAAAGCCGCTCACAAAACTACTCACTTTATTACACGCACCCGCTTATTCGCGAATTGCATAAAGAATTAAACAGCACAACTTCTTTTACCTATAAGCGTGCCGTAACCAGTTTTGACGGCGAAGATTTGTATGAGGATAAAATACCGGAACTTAAAACCGGACTTAACTTTCGCTATGATACCCAAAACGGCGTTTGGTATTTGGGACAAAGCGTTTCGTATGCCGCACCGTGGTTTCAAAACCGTATAGATTACTGGAAGTTTGAGGGATATATGACGCGTCTGCATGACTTCGGACACCGTATTTTGGGATATTTCCGCGGTAATTATCAATACATTCCTCAGGATGTCATTCCGTATGCCGACCAAATGTCTGCCGGCGGTTTCGGTACGGTGCGCGGCTATTCTCAAGGTTTGCTGACAGCTAAATCCGGCTATCAACTCGGTGCGGAAATTTATTTCCCGATAGCACCGGAAGAACTGAAAATCGGTGATAAAGCGTATCGCACCGATGAATATGTGCGTCCGTTTGTGTTTACCGATTATGCAGCACTTTATCCGTATAAAGGCTCGGGTGCCGGCGCAGAAGGCTTTAATAACAGCGATATTTTGCTCTCGGCCGGTGCCGGTTTACGTGTTCAACTGCCATATAACATTGTGCTGAAAGCAGCTTACGGTGTGCCTTTGCGTCACAATAAATACGAAACGCACCACGGCGGCGATTGGAGTTTGGAACTCAGCTTCGCTCCGGACTTCAATAAGTTCTTCAGCAAATAAAGTTTTGTAAGTTCAATAAAATGAATTGCCTTATTAATGTAAATTTGTAAAGCAATTTGTTGTTATTATCATTTCACTGTACCGATAATTTAGTATATCAACGGAATTTCTTAATATTCTGCACCGTATCTTTTCAAAAGATCTATGTATTTAGGGTGGTAAAGTTTTGACAAATAAAGGGCTGTTTTGCTGTCATGACCGATAATGTTCACGTCACAACCATTTTTGACGAGCAAAACTATTATCAAATAGCGGTTTGGGATTGGTTTTTGCGATAATGCCTTCATTAAAAGCGAATATCCGGTTTGTTTGTAGATCACGTTAACGTTAGCCCCATGTCTGATAAGTGAAATCAAGGCATTAGCGTTGCCGTATTCCACAGCATACATTGCAGGAAAGACGCCACGTGAATCCGGCACATTCACGTCTATATCCGTAATTAATATCTCGTGCATGGCATTAAAGTCATTTATGGCAATCGCCGTGTTTAATTCATCTATTTTGCGTGTGTTTGCAGGTTTAATTTTCTTTTTAATCATAATTTGCTCCTTAATTATTGTATCATAATTATTTATCCGGATTAGGTGCAATTTTGCCGGAAATAAAACACGTCAGCCGGCTGATAAATATAATTGCAGGAATTATTTTGCTCTGAATGTATCACCAAGCCGAGTTTAACCGCTCGGTTTTTCTATTACCCACCCATTTACCTCTTTTTCTTTTAGCGCAACTTTTTCTTTTTCTG
>JAFVBT010000029.1 GCA_017479785.1 Alphaproteobacteria bacterium | reverse complement strand
CCGTCTTAATGTTCGGAATTTCTTTAGGATTTATCTGTTCAAGTTTGGTTTTATTGTTATTGCCTAACTCTTTTGCCTCTGCCTCCGCACGTTTGGCAGATACGTTGGCAAAGATATGTTTTTGCTTCATAAAAGGTCTATCATTATAGGTTTTCGCAAAATAAGCCCAAACATCTTCCGGCAATCTTGTTACAGCATAATAGCCCGATATACCTTCCGATTTTACGATTTTACTTTGATTCATACCCTGAATTTCATAAACCTTACCATCCGGTGTATTAAACTTTACACCAAACGGAATTTTAGACATTACGGTAACAAAATTGCCGCCCTGTTTAAGAGCGGCAACGTTATTAACCGGATTTTGATTTTTCTTTTTAGCCATTAGTGCCTCCTTTTATTAAGTTAAATACCAAGCATTTGCGATACTGCAATCGGTTGCGTAATCAACGCCCCCATAGTGCCGGCAGTAAATTTTTGTTTATAATGCGAAAGATACGGCACAACACGTCCGGCACGCATCTTTTCAGAATAAATCAAATCTACCGCTTTGTTTTCCACACCTTCGGCACGGATAACATCTGCCCAAAGCTGTGCCAAGTTACCGGCAGCAGTCGCATATTCAGGTGCAACCACAATTTCCAAGTTTGGCATAGATTGCTTTAACAACTCTTTGACCGAAGTTGTCATAAACTCGGATGTTTTCAGCAACAGAGCGGAAATTGACGGAGGAACAACCAATTTTAAGCGTGAGGTTTCGTCAATATATCCTTTTGAACGCGTGGATAAATCGGTAACCATTGCTAAAATGTCGTTGTAAATTTCAACAGCGGTTTTTCTTGCCCAATCCGTATTACCACTTGCACCGGTTGCCGGTGTTAATGCTGACGGTAAAGATGGGTCATTAAGCAAGCCGAAGTTTTGCAATCCGGCAACACCGTAGAAATAAAAGCGGTTCATCGCCAAATCTATCGTGCTTGCCGCCGACATTTGTTTTTCCGACACAAGACTGATACGGGAACGGTCGGCAATATCGCTTTCACGGTCGCCGTATTCAATCGTTGTTTCAAAAATATAGTTTTCACGCAACGGATAAGTCGGGTTAATGTCAGACTTACCATTATCAGAGAAATCATCATAAGGTTGTACAAAACCGGTTTGTTCAACTTGCGTAAAACGTGCATAAGGCGTTGTCCAATCGCCGATTTTACGTTCATCGGCAATAGAACGGGCTTTTACCGGCGCATTCAAAATCCGAATGATTTTCGGGTCTAAAAACGCGGTATATTCTACCGGAACACCTGCGTTTGACGGTGTAAGCAAAGCAGCATCCATCGCCATTTTTTGCGGATTTGTGCTATCAATAAAGTTAGAAGAACCGTTGAACACAAAACCGTATTTTTTCAATTCATCAATTTTAGTCATCTAATTACTCCCAGTTAGAAACACCGACAATGATTCCCTCGTCAGCCGTATTGTCGCAAAGCGTAACAATCTTAAAATCTGTTTCAGTTGCGCCTGAAACGGTTGCACCGGCTGCGGCGTTTGTGATTGCTCCTGTCGTGTTATTAACGAAAATTTTATTGCCAACAGTCGGTTCATCGCTAACCTCAATCAACATTGAACATTTATCGGCAATTCCGCACGGATAATTTGCCGGAACAACCATAGATGCGCCGGTTGTAATATCCGAAATCGGATAAGAAATCGTGCGATGCACTAAACCCGTCGGCTTGCCGGTTCCGAAAGCCGAACAAGTTCCGTCGCCGTTATCCCACGCAAATTTACCAACTTCAACAGCTACTTCATCGCCATCTTTGGCAAGCAATGTCAGCGGATACATGTGATTATAGTTATCATCTAAGAAATCACCGCGAACACCCCACGGTTTAGAGCTGTTAATACTTGTTTGAAATGAAATATTAGCCATATCTTTAAGCTCCTAATTTAATATTTTTAAGTTCAGGAAAATCAGAAAGCAAAGAGCCGTCCGGCGCAGAATCATAAGACATTTGCGCTTTATTAGCTTTTTCTTTCTTCAAAACGTCAATCATACCGCGATAAGACGCACGCGGGAAAGATTTTGCATTATATCCGTTAAGCTCTAATGCTTTCGCATAAATATCTTCCGCGCTGTCAAACGCCATCGGGTCAATATTTCCAATCAAAGAACGAACACTTTGAGCAGCTTCGTTTTTGCCCTTAAACTCGTTCATAATAGACAAGCGAATTGAGGCGGCGTCCATTGCCGGTTCTGTTT
>JAFVBT010000028.1 GCA_017479785.1 Alphaproteobacteria bacterium | reverse complement strand
GAAATTGATACAGAACCGGTTTCTAGCGGTTGACGCAAGGCCTCTACTGTGGAGCGGTTAAACTCCGGCAACTCGTCTAAAAACAAAACACCGTTATGCGCCAGCGATATTTCACCCGGCACACCTTTACGTCCTCCGCCGATTAACGCCGGCGTTGATGCGTTATGATGCGGATCACGGTATGGTCTGTCAAAGCAAAGCTCGCCGTTCTTTAATTCACCGGCAACCGAATGAATCATGCAGGTTTCCAAAGCTTCTTCAGTGGTGAGCGGCGGTAAAATCGTTACCAACCGTGCGGCAAGCATGGACTTTCCGGCGCCCGGTGTGCCGACCATCAATAAATTATGAGCGCCGGCTGCGGCAATTTCCATAGCTCTTTTGGCTGTTTCCTGACCTTTAACATCAGCCATATCTAAATCAGATTCTCGGCTTTTCCTTTGTTTGGCAGTCGGCGGCGGAAGTTGTTGAATTCCCTTGAAATGATTGATTAATGATAATAAATTCGGGGCCGCAACAATATCCTTAAGGCCGGACCATGCAGCTTCACTCCCTTGTATTTCCGGACAAATAAGCCCTTTATGATTCCGGTTGGCATGTACGGCCACAGGTAAAACGCCATTGACCGGCATTAATGTTCCGTCTAGTCCCAACTCACCGATAATAATGTAGCCGGCAAGTTCTTCCGCCGGTATAATACCCAAACCGGCAAGCAATGCCATTGCTATCGGCAAATCAAAATGCGAACCTTCTTTCAATAAATCGGCCGGTGATAAATTGACTGTAATTCTTTTGGCCGGCAGTTCAATACCCATTGTGCTGAAAGCACCGCGCACGCGTTCTTTGCTTTCGGCAACCGTTTTATCCGGCAAACCGACAATACTAAATGCCGGCAAACCTGCGGTAATTTGCAGTTGCAAATCCACATCAAGTGTGGTCAGGCCGTTCAAAGCTATGGTATTGACGCGTGCTAACATTTTTTACCACCTTGGAGTTGTTTCTCCGTTACGCCAACGGCGTGTAGGGTAGGTGCCGCGTTGCAAAATATCGTATTTTGCCGGACGCTTCGGGATATCTTGCAATTTAACGTAGCAAGATTCTTTTAAGCGATTAACACACATTTCAATTTCTTCATCCGAACCGCGACAATATGCCAATACACGTGTGTTCAGATTTTCCAAAATTACCTGATTGCTTTGGTATTTGTTGTCTTCAACTTGCGGAAAATCACTGTCATCATAGTCATAATAATCGGCATCGTCCGCAAAATCATAATCAACGCACCCCGGAACGGAATACATACCGTTGTTGTCATAAACGGCAACCGTTGTTTCTGCATGACATATCGGTCTGTGATGTGTCATATATCCGGTGTTAACACCGTATAAATCCAAATCGTCGCTGCAACCGGTCAATGACACCGCAAGCAGCAGTATAAATAACTGATAAAATTTTTTCATATAACACCTTCGTACGTAGTATTCTGACATTACAATATACCGAAAATGTTAAAATAATGTTTATATTTGAAACAGGATTCCGATTTTTGCATTATCGCCGTGATAAAAATATCTTTTCACTAATATAATTAAAGCCCGCCTCTCAGTCGTCGGCGAACTCACTTCTCGTGAGTTCTCACCCCACTTATCACGTTTAAAACAAAAAAAAGCACCACAAAGGGGCAGTTTTATAAGCATGGCAGTCCGCGTCGGGAAGGTGGTATTTTTTCATTTATAAAATAAGATTTTTCATTTTGCACACAGATTTATTTTTATATTTTTCTTATTTTAAACTTGACAACCGTCCTATTTTATGTTAATAGATATACTACCAAAATAGCATATTTCTAAACAAATTGCAACAGTTTTAACACTTCTGCAATTTGGTTATGTGTCAGCACATAATAAGAAATTGATTATTTTATAAGAATT
>JAFVBT010000027.1 GCA_017479785.1 Alphaproteobacteria bacterium | reverse complement strand
CCTCTGCTTCCAATTTCTGATTCAAAATTGCCTGTGCCGCTTCATCGCGAAGAGCTATGTCCTCATTATATTTTCGCAAAGGCACCGTTTCCTCTGCTTGCTGTGCGACAACCGGCTGCGGCTGTGCAACGACAGCTTCGGCTTTTTCAACAACGGGAGTTGCATTTTCAACGGCAACTTGAGGTGCTGTTGCAGAAGAATATTTAGCCAACAGCGGCGCAACATTTTTAACCTGCTTTTTCTCAGCAATTTTCAGCGGTGTCCATCCTTTTCCGTTGGCAATATTCATATCTGCGCCATACGACAATAATGTTTCGGTACTTTCCGCATCATCTAGAGCAACGGCATAATGCAAAGCCGTATTACCCTGTTCATTTTTACCGTTAACATTTTCTCCGTTGGCAAGCAACTCCAACAGCATCGGCATATTCTTCTGCTTCACGCTTTCTATCAAATCCTGTGTTGAAGCCTGTGCTTGAGCGGCAATAATCGTCATCAAAGCAACTAACAAATATTTTTTCATCGTTACACCCTCTCTGCATTAAAGTTATTCTGTTTCATATTACATAATTAAATTTGTTTTGCAAGAACTTTCAAAGGTCTCCGCCTTATCTGACAGAAACCTTTGTTCGCTACAACTTAATTTCAATATGCAAGTCTTTCAACTGCTCTTGTGTAACCGTATTCGGCGCTTGCATTAACAAATCCTGAGCTCTACCGTTCAGCGGGAACAAAATCACATCGCGGATAATCGGTTCGTCCAATAAAAGCATAACCATACGGTCAATTCCCGGCGCACAACCGGCGTGTGGCGGGGCTCCGAATTTAAATGCACTGATCATACCACCGACTTTATTATCAACAACACTCCTGTCATATCCGGCTATTTCAAAGGCACGATACATAATTTCCGGCACGTGATTGCGAACTGCCCCTGATGCCAATTCAACACCATTGCACACCATATCAAACTGATATGCCAAAATATCAAGCGGATTTTTGTTATTGAGAGCCTCTAACCCGCCTTGCGGCATTGAAAACGGATTGTGCGAAAATTCAACGGCATCTGTTTCTTCATTTTCTTCATAAAACGGAAAATCAACAATCCAACATATTTTGAATGCATTTTTATCAAATAATTCCAATGCTTCCCCAAGCATATTACGCACAACACCCGCGAATTTATTAATTTTTTTGGCGCCACCTCCCATGAAGAGTATGGCATCTCCGTTTGAAAGATTAAACTTGTTTTTTAATTCCGCCAATTTATCTTCCGAAAAGAATTTTGCAATTCCTTTTGGTCCGTTATCCGAAAAAGCAACATAAGCAATACCGCCCATTTCCTGCTCTTTGGCATAGGCATCAAATTTATCAAAAAACGAACGCGGTTTATTACCGGCATTCGGTGCTTTAATGGCACGAATTTGTTCGCCGCCGGCAACTTTTGCGTCATAAACACCGAAACCGGAATTATTAAAAAATGATGTTGCATCGGCAATTTCCAACGGATTACGCAAATCCGGCTTATCGCTTCCGTATTTCAGCATTGATTCCTTAAACGGAATACGAATAAACGGTGCCTGATCCACTTTTTTGCCACCGGAAAATTCATTAAAAATAGTTCCCATGGTTTTTTCCATAACCTGAAACACATCTTCCTGTGTTGCAAATGACATTTCCATATCCAGTTGATAAAATTCGCCCGGTGAACGATCGGCACGAGGATCCTCATCTCTGAAACACGGTGAAATTTGAAAATATTTATCAAAACCGGAAACCATCAGCAATTGTTTAAATTGCTGCGGAGACTGCGGCAATGCATAGAATTTTCCGGGATTTAAACGTGACGGCACCAAAAAATCACGAGCCCCCTCCGGTGAGGATGCCGTCAAAATCGGCGTCTGATATTCATTAAATCCCTGTTCCGTCATTAAACGGCGCATTTCCGAAATAACTTTACAGCGTAATAAAATATTATTGTGAATTCTTTCACGTCTCAAATCCAAAAAACGATATTTCAAACGCAACTCTTCCGGTTCGTTACCTTCTCCGAACACTTGTATCGGCAAAACATCTGCTTCAGAATATACAACTACATCAGATACTTTTAATTCAATATCTCCGGTCGGCATATTTTTATTTACGCTTTCACGCGCCACAACTTCTCCGGTAAAGCCGACCACACTTTCAACTCTTATATTCTCTACTTTTTCAAATAAATCCGATGAGCTGTCAAAAACACATTGCGTTATCCCATAGTGATCACGCAAATCAATAAAACATAAATTACCCAAATTGCGTTTACGATGTATCCAACCGGCCAACTTAACCTGTTGCCCGATGTTTTCCGAACGCAACTGACCGCATGTATGTGTCCGATATTCGTTCATTGTATCCTCTTTATATTATTTCAAACTGCTACTGTTCTAAAGCGAATTTAAGATAAAATCAACTACAAATTAAAAAAATATTAAGCAATACTCGTTACACTGGATAAAGCAAGGAGAATATAATGTTATTAATAGACACAAGTAAAAAATTATCGGATTTCTGCAATATATTGGCAAAACAGCCTTTTATCACCGTAGATTCGGAATTTATCCGCGAACATTCTTACTATCCGAAACTGTGTTTATTGCAAGTCGGCTACGACGACGGTGCCGCCATCATAGATCCTTTGGCCGGCGTTGACTTATCTCCTTTTTTTGATATTTTACAAAATCCGAACATTGTTAAAGTTTTTCATGCCGGACGTCAAGATATTGAAATTTTTTATAATTTGAGCGGACAAACACCGAAGAATGTTTTTGATACACAAATCGCGGCAATGGTTTGCGGGTTCGCCGAAAACATCGGTTACGGCAATTTGGTTCATGAAATTTTGCAT
Source organism: Alphaproteobacteria bacterium (assembly GCA_017479785.1). GTDB lineage: Bacteria > Pseudomonadota > Alphaproteobacteria > RF32 > CAG-239 > RUG410. Next base: position 3,209 of record JAFVBT010000027.1, on the reverse strand, counting down.
ATTGACTTGGATAAATCTCAGCGTTTAACCGATTGGAGCTTACGCCCGCTTGACGAAGCCCAGTTGGAATATGCATTGGGAGATGTCACGCATCTTGTCGGCTGCTACAAATATTTACGTGATTATATGGCTGAACACCAACGTACGGACTGGATTAAAGAAGAAACAGCATGTTTATGCGATCCGAACTGCTATGACGTCAGGTGCGATGAGGTATGGCACAAAATTAAACACAACGTTCATTCCCCGCTTTTTCTGTCTGCGCTTAAATATTTGGCCGAATGGCGCGAACGTCGGGCGCAAAAATTTAACACACCGCGCGTCAGCATTTTGAAAGATGACACTTTACTCAATATTGCCAGCACATTTCCGAAATCTGTTGATGAATTAAAGCTGGTACGCAACTTAAAATCGGATATTATCAACGGCAGATTGGGCGGTGAAATAATAGAGGTTTTGCAAGAAGCCTCACAAAATCCGATGCCTGCCGATGTGTGCCGTCTTGACCGCAAACAAGAAAAGCAAATCGGAGCCAATGAACACAGTTTGCTTGAAATATTAAAACTACTCTTGAAAATCAAAAGTCAGGAAGCCGGAGTTATTGCCCGCATTATTGCTTCTGATGAAGACTTAAGATATATCGTTTGCCGTCAATATGACCAGACACCGACCATGCAAGGCTGGCGCTATGAAATTTTCGGTAAATATGCAGAAGAATTGTGCAAAGGAAAACTGGCCATTACCTACAATCCGAAAAAGAAAAAAATTGAAGTAAAATAACCGCAGATTGTCTTATTTTTGTCGCAAAAATTTTTGAACCCGAAAATAACCGCACAAAATTATAAACAAGCAAATATTTTTTCGCACCGATACTTTTCTGTGTATATTGTTGTGTAAACGTCGCAACAACAAACGCCAATAAAAGCTCTGCGCACCATAGAGTAATTCATCGGCTGTGTACGGCAGATTGAATTTCTGCAACAGATTTTTCAATAATCGCAGCGAACCTGTCAGTTTTCTGAAATCCGACATTTGCAGCAACAAATACATCCAGTCTTCAACCGCATATCCGTACTGCACCTGTTCAAAATCTATAAGATGCGGTTTACCCTGTTTGTCAATCAATATATTATTTTCGGTAAAATCGCCGTGAATTACTGTTTTTTCGCCTTGTAATACAACTTGTCCCTCTTTCATTTTCTCCCAAAAAAACTTTCGGATAATTTTAAAAAACAGACTGTTTTCCCGTTGCAATATTTGATCTATTTCACAGGAACTGCGGTGCAATGAATTTATTTCTGAAATTTTTAATTGGCGAATATCAAGCTCCTGAAGTTGCCGATATTGTTCTTTTAAGCCATACACACAAGCAACGGATAAAGATTTTCGGGATATTTTTTTGCCCTCAATAAAAGGCATAACCAGTATTTTTTCCTTTGCCGAAAAATTTTCATCTGCAACTTCGTGCAACAAACCAAGCTTGTTTAATATATATTTCAAACGCAAAAATTTTTCGGAACGCGACATAATCTTCAGCAGATATTTACCTGTCTTCGTTCTAACACAAAAATTATACGAACTGCCGCCGGTATATATTTCCGAAAGCGACACAAAACCCTTAAACAATTTCTTGTTTTTTATAAAATTTTCCAGTTCGTTAATTCGTGTGAATTTCATAAATCAGGCAACCTTCTTATCACGATACGGATGCGCTTTGTAACACCCTAATATACGATAATCTTCCGAAAAAAACTTCAATTCTTCCAAAGCATATTGCAACTGTTTGGAAGAAATATGATGTTCCACTTCAACATAAAACTGGGCCGAAAAAAACTTACCGTTCAACAAATAGCTTTCCAATTTCAACAAGTTAATCCCGTTTGTGGCAAATCCGCCCAAAACCTTATACAACGCTGCCGGAATATGCTTGGTTACAAACATAATGGATGTTATAAACTTACCGCCGTCGTCTTGCGGAATTTCTTCTTTCCGCTGCATAATCAGAAAGCGGGTTGTATTATTATCGGCATTTTCAATATTAGAAGCCAAAATATCCAAATCATAAATTTCCGCCGCCAACTTAGATGCAATTGCCGCTTTTGTTTTATCCTGTTCCAAAGCAATTTTTTCGCATGACTTGGCCGTATCAATGCGTGAAACCGGTTTAATATTATGCGCCTTCAAAAAATCGCTGCATTGCGCCAGAGCCTGCGGATGCGAGGCTGCCGTTGTAATATCGGCAAGTTTTGCACCGTGCACGGCAAGCAATTGATGCTCTATGCGCAGAAAATGCTCCGCCACAATATGTAAACCTGATTTCGGCAGCAAAAAATGCACGTCTGTTACACGGCCGGCATTGGAGTTTTCCACCGGAATAACGGCCTTGTCCACACTGCCGTTTTCAACCATTTCCATGGCTATTTCAAAGGTTTCGCACGGCACATATTCCTGCTCCGGAAAAAGTTGTTTACACGCAATATGCGAATAGGCTCCCGGCACACCCTGATAAGCTATTTTCAGCATTATAATCTCCTTAAATACTGCCCTTAAGATAATAAATTTTGCTTTTCAGTCAAGTAACATTTAGTGTTTTCCATCTTTTTAAAATAAAAAACATCGTTTTCCACTGAAAACGATGCTTTTTATTCGTCTTATCGTGCATAGCTGTTGCACAGCTCAATGAGTTTGGCAACAGTGCAATTGCCGGACATCTTTTCTTCAACATCAAACGGAATTTCAATCCCGTTCTGTTTTTCAAGATGCATAATCAACTCTATAACATCCAGACTTGCCATACCGATATCTTTGTGAATATCGGCCCCCAGCAATACTTCGTCAGGCATTTGATATGCCCTTCTGGCAAGGGCTTCATCACCCAGCACATCAAAAGCCGCGCGGACTTTGGAAAGCGTAATTTCTTTTCCGCTTTCCTCAAAGTTAACGGCGCGCAAAAAATCGCCGACTTTATCGGAAGAAACCGCGAAAGCCTTTTCAATCAGCTTAACATGGCACTTCTTTTCCAGAATCTGTGCCAACTCTAACTGCTCAAGGCTGTCCAAACCGAAGTCCGAAGACCATTTTGCCTGAAGAACCTGATTGTTGGTCATTCTTGACAGCACAATCATAGCCTGTCTGTTTGACATTTCGCTCACAGCAGAACGAATGTCATAAACACTTACATATCCGTTCATAATAAAATAATTAAAGTT
>JAFVBT010000026.1 GCA_017479785.1 Alphaproteobacteria bacterium | reverse complement strand
CCCGCGCACACCCAGCGCAATTTTCGTCGGAATTTCTCCATACGGCGTAATTACGGCGCTGATACCACTGTTAGCACTGCGCACAATTGTCATTCCTTCTTCTACCGCCCGCATCTGCGCTGCCACCAAATGCTGATACGGACCGGCACTGTCACCATACCACCCATCATTAGTCAACACCACCGCCCATTGCGGCTTATCACCTTTACGCACCACATCGTCAGAAAAAATAACTTCATAACAAATCAACGGCGCAAATTCCGGATATTCTCCAACTTTGATTGTTTTGTATTGTTCTCCGCGCCCGAACTCGGCCACGTTGTTAGAAACAGGCTTTATCCAATCCGGCAAAAAGCGACGAAACGGAATATATTCGCCGAAAGGAACAAGATGACTTTTATCATAGGTATCAAGAACTTCCCCTTGTTTATTCATAACCGCCAGCGAATTATATGGCATAAATTCCGAGGAGTTCGCTCCAATTTCATAACGCAGAAAACCGGATATCAAAAAACCGTTCTTCGGCACAATTCGCGCAATTTTATTCTGATGGTCTTTATCATACGTCAAATCAAAAGGCGATGCGGTTTCGCCCCAAACAATAAAATCAATATAGCGATTATCCAGATTGTTGCTCAATTCTATGTATTGTTGCAGATTATCTTCAGCCGCCTGACTGTCCCATTTCAAGGATTGCGGAATGCTCGGTTGCACCAAACGCACCATAATGGAATTACCGTCCTGCACGCGCGGTCTGTTGACCAATACATATAAACCGTATTCCCATAATAAATCCGTTGCCAACAGAGACAACGCGGCAATAAATGCCGTTTTTTTGCTCGGATTCAGAATCCAAAAGACCGGCCATGCGGCTAAGATTATCAACACCAAAGACAAGCCGTATGTTCCCCAAATCGCCATAGTTTGCAGCATCGCCGTACTGAAACTGACAACGGAACTTATCGGATTCCACGGGAATCCGGTCAGAATAAAACCTCTGAACCACTCAGTTATCAAACACCACGTTGCAGCAAATAACAAAATTTTCGTCAGAGTATTCTTACCGAGTTTGCTCATCATAAACGGCGGAATGGTAAAAATACCGAAAAAGGCACCATTCAGAAACAATACAATCGGATAAAGCCAACCCGTTTTAAGCGGATCAACCAACAAAGCATTGCCTATCCAATAAAAACCGACGGCAAAAAAACCGAATCCGAAAAAATAGCCCTGCGCCGCCAATTTTTTCAAGCTGTTTGTTTGGCAACACAAAAAAAGTGCCACACTGAAAGAAACAAACAATGCCCAAAGCTGGTAAAACGGCGGCAATGCGGCAGCCAGCAAAATCCCCATAACAAGCGCCAATGTCTTTCGATGTATTAAAAGTTTACTGACCACTGTTTGCCACACGGCTATAAATTCATCTGTCATTATACTTAACCTTTAAGTCTATTCATACGGATTCTCAATACCGATATTCTTTAAAATTTCTTTTTCAAAATGCTCCATATATTCGGCTTCTTCATCCGTTATATGGTCAAAACCCGAAATATGCAAAAAACCGTGCGTCAATAAATGGCAAAAATGCTCATAAAATGTGATGCTTTCCGCTTCTGCTTCCCGACACATCGTTTCATAAGCAATAATAATGTCGCCAAGCTCAATCTCCTTAAACGGCTCATTCTCAATTGCAAAGTTTTCAAAATCCAAATTTGCAAAAGACAGCACATTTGTCGGCTTATCCATTCCCCGAAATTCTTTATTGAGTTGATGAACCGTTGCATCATTGCTTAAACAAACATTTATCTCAAGCGGTTTTTCCTGTTGCAAAATTTCCAAATTTTCGTGGTTCCGCAAATATTCAAAAGTGGCTGTTTTAACCTTTTCCGCCACCTGTGCAATATCGGCAATTTTCTCACACCAACGGTCATCTTCTATTGTTAAATTTATAATTACTTCAGACATTTTCGTAACGATCTGCCTCGTGATTACGTTTGCTTTTTTCTTCGTATGCTTTCACTATTTTAGCAACCAAACCGTGACGCACAACGTCTTCGGAAGAAAAAGTTACCGAAGATATATTATCAACATTTTTCAATGTACTCAATGCATCGCGCAAACCGGAAATTATACCGCTTGGCAAGTCAACCTGACTCAAGTCGCCGTTAACCACCATGCGCGAGTTTTCACCTAAACGCGTTAAAAACATTTTCATTTGCATCGGTGTTGTATTTTGCGCCTCATCCAAAATAATAAATGCATTGGAAAGCGTACGACCGCGCATAAAGGCAAGCGGTGCAATTTCAATTTCACCCAGAGCTAATTTTTTATCAACCTGCTCGGCCGGCAACATTTCATACAAAGCATCATAAAGCGGGCGCAAATACGGATCAACTTTTTCTTTCAAATCTCCCGGTAAAAAGCCTAAATTTTCACCGGCTTCCACCGCCGGACGCGATAAAATAATTTTATCAACCGTTCCTTCAAGCATCATCGCAACGGCCAAAGCCACCGCCAAATAAGTTTTACCCGTACCGGCAGGTCCCAATCCGAACACCAGTTCGTTTTTCATCATTTCCTGAATATATTTGGCTTGGGTGGCCGAGCGCGGATAAATATATCTTTTTTTGGTTTTCAAAACAATATCATTAAGATTTTGAGCATCATTATCCGCATGCGAATTTTCGCCGCTCATTCTGACAGCAGCTTTTACCTCCTGTTCGCCGACTTCAATACCTTTACTGACCTTATTGTATAATATTTCTATCGCCTCCTTCGCACATTCCACATCACTGGACGCACCTTTAATCGTAATCTGATTACCAAAACTCAAAATCTCAACATTGAGCATTTTTTCTATCAGGCGCAAATTGCCGTCAGCCTCACCGACAAGCTGTTGCACTACCTGATTGTTAAATAATTCAAAACATATCTCGGCCATATTATACTTCCTTTCCGCTTAAAGAATTTGTGGTGGCTTGCGTCACCTTAACATTCACAATTTTATTAATATTAGCATCATTCGTTTCGGCATGCAAGTTCTGCATATAAGGTGTGCGCCCGATAAGCTGTCCTTTGTGGCGTCCTTTTTGCTCAAACAACACCGGCATAACCCTACCGACACAAGACTTATTAAACTTATCCTGATAAGAGAATAACAAATTCTGCAAAACTTCCAAGCGCTGTTTTTTAACTTTTTCTTCAACCTGATTATCCATAACAGCAGCCGGTGTTCCCGGACGGCGGCTATATTTAAAAGAAAAAGCCTGAATATATTTTACCTGATTAACCACATCCAATGTTGCCTGAAAATCGGTATCCGTTTCACCCGGAAAACCGACAATAAAATCGGATGACATACCGATATTCGGATTGGCCTTAAACAATTTTTCCACGATTCGCAAATAATCTGCCGAATTATGACGTCTGTTCATTGCTTTTAGAATTTTATCCGAACCGGATTGTATCGGCAAATGCAAATACGGCATTAAAATATCCATATCTTTATAACAAGCGATTAAATCATCATTCATATCCGCCGGATAAGAAGTGGTATAGCGCAAACGTTTCAAGCCGTCAATTTCGGCAACGCGCCGCAATAAATATGCCAAATTCCGTTCTTTACCGCTTTCATCTTCCCCGTGATATGAATTTACATTCTGCCCTAAAAGATTTATCTCCAGTGTTCCGGTATCAACCAAACGCCGCGCCTCTTGCAGCACTTCGGCAACCGGTCTTGAATATTCCGCTCCGCGCGTATATGGTACAACACAATATGTGCAAAAATTGTTGCAACCTTCCTGTATAGCCAAATAAGAACAGGCACCTTGCGATTCATTTTCAGGCAGAAAGTCAAACTTACTGACCGCCGGAAAATCAGTATTCACATAGCTTTCATTATTTTTTCGCTGAGTAATGCGCTTTAATACATCCGGAATGGTATGATACATCAAAGGACCGACGGCAAAATCCACAAACGGTGCGCGCTTGATAATTTGTGTGTCCTCTGCCTGTACAACGCATCCGACAACCCCGATAATTGTTGACTTTCCGAACTGTTCTTCCCTTTCCTGCTGTATAATATGTGCGCGACCCAAATCCGAGAATAACTTTTCCGCAGCTTTTTCCCGTATATGACATGTATTGAACAACACAATATCCGCATCGGCCTGCTTGGTTGTTTCTTCATAGCCTTCTTTTTTCAGCATATCGGCGATACGCGAAGAATCATAAACATTCATTTGACAACCGAACGTTTTGATAAAATATTTTTTCGTCACTTCTTTTCCGTTCATCATAAATTAAATCTATTACAATATTATCTACGTCAAACATATTTTTTTTTCAACACTTTTTTATATTGCAAAATTAACAATATGCCGATATTATAGTGTTGTTTTTCAGGAGAAACGATTATGTCGGAAATAGAAAATATATTACCTACGAATTTAGACTCGGCTTCCACCAAAGAAAAAAAAGCTTTTTTTCAAGCCCTGTTCTGTTTATCAAGTGTAGACGGCCACGCTGACGAAGAAGAATTCAACTATATCATAGAAGCGGCACAAAAGCACGGCATCAAAAATATCAATGAAATTTTAGACTACAGCGATGAAAATGATGTCATAAAGAATATGAAAGCAATAAAAAGCCGACCGCTCGCTTTGGAATTGATTAAAGAAATGTGCACCATTTCGCATTTGGATAATATGTTATCCGATGAAGAAACGTTTTTTATCGGCAAAGTCGGGCAAACTCTCGGCATTGAAATGGAAAAAATAGAGCAAATCAGTAATTGGGTTATTGACCGTATTATTTGGCAGGAACAGGCAAAAATAATTTTTGAGAAAGATTAAAAATGGGGCGTTACAGCAGTTGCACATATTTTCAAACGCTTTATGATGCGGTGAAAAGTAACTTTCCGGCAGTCAGCGACACGGATGCCGCGACAATCTTGCGCGAAACAATACTGGCACCCGATGACTATGAACTGGATTTTAACGACACCGTTTATACCAAACGTGAACTTTTAGGTATGTTTGGTCATACTTTGGCACAAAAATGCATTACCAATGATAAAGAAACAACGCATGCCATGATTTTGGAAACGGCAGCCGATATCATCGAGCACATGAATGACGGCTACATTTCGCAGGACAACTATTCCGAACGTCAAGAGTTTTTAGAGAAAATAAGTCGTTATGAATTTATGTTATTTGCGGCATTGGCTTTTACCAAAACATCAGAAGAAAAAGACACATTGCTGTTCGGTGAGTTGACACTAAATATTGTGCGTTTGCGCGAGATAAAAGATTTAATTGAAAACTACACACCCGACATTGTAGATAAAGAAACAACCATACAAGATTTTGAACGTGCCAAGCCAATCTATAAGATGTTAAAATCATTGCAAAATCTCGGTTATAATTATAATTTCAGTGTCAAAGAACGCGTCAGTTTGGGGATAGATCACGAAGAAGACGAAGATTTGAGTGACAAATTCAACTTTGCACATTGGCTGAAACGTCTTATGCTTTTGCAATTACGTAAAGAAGTCAGTGCACCGACAACAGCCGCAAGCACTGTCGTTAATGACAACAAAGAAGATGAACCGCTCTCAAGTTATGACAGAATTGCCCGTTTGCGCGGTATATATAATAAAAGAAGATTTGACATTCAGCGGTTTAATATGATAGAACAAACGAAAAATGCATCCGTAGAAAATACGGAAACACAAAATTAAGGAGGAAAATTTATGGGAATTATCGGCTTATTTTTAATGCCTTTATTAGATATCTTGGGCATTTTGATTAATATTTATTTCAAAGTTGTCGCCGTAGACATCATTCTTTATTGGATGTTACATTACAAATTGATGACCGTACACAACAAATATGCGGAAAAATTTATGGAAATCCTCAAGAAATTAACGGAACCGGCATACAAATACATTCGCAGCAAAGTTGCTCCCATTGCCGGTTATGATGTTGCACCGTATGTTTTGTTAATTGCCATTGCTTTTGTGGGTTCGTTCATTACCCACCTGAGTGAATGGATTCGCCAATATATGTAATTTGAATGAGTTTCTTTGAGACATATAAATCCGGCTTTGTTATTCGCATTAAGTTAACACCGAATGCATCATTTTGCGGTTTTAGAGATTTGCTTCAAGACAGTTCCGAAATCTTTTATCTGCGGGCTTATGTGACAACCGCGCCGGAAAAAGGCAAAGCAAATCAGGAACTGGTAAAAATGCTGTCCAAAAATCTCAAAATAGCAAAAAATATGTTTCAAATTATCGGCGGTGAAACGGACCACTGGAAAAAAATTTATGTGGAAACACCGCTGACAACAGACATAGAAAAAACACTGCGGTCCATGTTAAAGGAAAATATTAAATGACGGCTGAAATTATTGACGGCAAAAAAACAGCTTCCGAAATATATGAAGTTTTAGCGCAAAAAATTAAAACTTTTGCGAGCACACCGAAACTGGCTATTATTATGGTGGGAAATGATGAAGGCAGCGTCATTTATGTTCGCAACAAACAAAAAGCCGCTGAAAAAATCGGTCTGAAAGCCGAGTTATTCCACTTTCCCGAAAATATATCACAGGAAGAAGTTCTGAATTTGATTTCTCGCCTTAATGCCGATTCGCAAACAAGCGGCATTATTGTCCAATTACCATTACCGGTACATCTCAACACCCATAAAATTATCAATCACATTATGCCGCAAAAAGATGTTGACGGTTTCAATCCGTATAATACCGGAATGTTGCAAAATAACGAGCACCCTTATTTTGTTGCCGCCACACCGCTCGGTATTATGACGATGCTCAAAAATATTTATAGCGACCTGAGCGGTAAAAACGTCGTGATTATCGGCGCATCACTGATTGTCGGTCGTCCGCTTGCAACACTTATGCTTAACCAGGAATGTACGGTCACAATAACCCACATTCATACCCGCAATATCAAAGAATTGACTCGCAAAGCAGATATTCTGATTGCCGCTTGCGGTGTTGCAAAATTGGTAAAACAGGACTGGATTAAAGACGGAGCCGTTTTGATTGATGTCGGAATCAACCGTGAAAACGGCAGAATTTGCGGTGACATTGACGCCGATGATGTCAAAGAAAAAGCCGCATTTTTAACTCCGGTGCCTGGAGGGGTTGGTCCGATGACCGTTGCCATGCTTTTACAAAACACCGTAGATGCTTATATAATGCAGCATCAATAACTTTAATAAAGATCAACAGTGATTATATCTCTGTTAGAAGGGAGATGTAATATGTTGGGAAAAGTTTTTTTATATAACGAAAATAAAGCAGGTTTAAGCAATTTTGATGATTTTTTTGCCGACCGTTCGTTGCAAATGTTCGGTTCGGATAATTTATATCACATAATTAAATATGCTCGCGAAACTAATCCGGATATGATGATTTTCAGCATACAAAATGAATGCGAAAAAACTTTTTCACCCATCAGTCAATTTGAAGAAGCAATTAATGCACAATACCCTATTATTGTCATTCGCAACGACAATACTCCTTTCAAAATGCATTCCGGTGTGGCACACTATTTGCGCCTTCCGCGCGATATTAAAAAATTTACGGATATAACCGAAAGTTATGCTCTCGGCGGTAAGAAACATCAAATTATGTTGCTAGATTCATACAGTGAAAACACAAGCCCGATCAAACGGCAACTTGATACGAATAATATTCCTTATTTTGAAGTGCATAGCGAAATTGCCGCAGAAATATATTTGCGCAAGAATGCACCGCAAACTGTTTTTATTGAAAACACTGAGGCCTATAAAACAGCGTGTCTTCGTTTGAAACACAACCGCATATTTTATGTGGATAGACAACAAGATATTACTGAAATTAAAAAATTTTTGAATTAACATCGCCTCAGGTTTTGAAGCGAGGACATTAATGTTTTTTACCGGATTTATACGCAAAATTTATGACTGGATTATACGCTTGTCCGGCAACAATAATGCCTTAATATGGTTGTTTATCATATCCTTTGTGGAAAGTTCGTTTTTCCCGATACCGCCGGATATTATGCTTATTCCGATGATTTTAGCCACTCCGAAAAAAGCTTGGAAAATTGCCGGTGTTTGCACGCTGGCAAGCGTAATCGGCGCTTACCTCGGTTATATTATCGGCGTATATTTTTTCCAACTTATTGCCGAACCGTTGCTTAATTTTTACGGTTATCTGGAAAAATTTAACGAATTTAAAAAACTCTATGAAGAATACGGCGCTTGGATTGTTTTCGGTGCAGGTATTACACCTTTTCCATACAAAATTATCACCATTGCCAGCGGTGTTGTGCATCTCAATTTAGCCGTATTCACCGTTGCATCTGTAATTGCGCGCGGCTTACGCTTTTTCCTGATTGCGTGGCTGTTAAAAACTTACGGCGAAAAAATGCGGATTTTTATAGAAAAAAATCTCGGATGGTTGTCGGTTTTATTTTTGTTGCTGTTGTTCGGCGGATTTCTTCTGATTAAGTTTTTCTGAAACCTCTTCTTTAAATTTCAGCATATATTCAAGAACATCGGAATCATCCCACTTAACCGAGCCGGTAATTTGTCCGACTTCCTCGCTGTTACGATTAACCAAAAACACTGTCGGTGTCACACGCATTCCCATTCCATCGGCAAAATTTGCTTTTCTATCCAGATAACTTACCAAATCAGGCGCACCGATGCGTTTCAAAAAGGTATGGCGTTCGTCAATGGATTTCCACTCTTTTTCCGGCGAAATCAGAATAACTTTAATCCCTTTTTCCGCTGTTTTTTTCGCAAACAAGTTCAAGTTTTTCATCTCGGAAATACACGGACCGCAGCGCCTTGACCACACAACAGCCATCAACAAATCGGCGTTAAAATCCTTTAAACGATACGCTTTACCGCTGTCACCGTAAAAACTGAGCGGCGGAATATAGCGCGGTTGAGGGAATATATTGATTTTCGCTTCGGCCGCAGATATCCCGATAAACGTCATCATTAAAAAGAAAATTAAATGCCAAATTTTATTCATTCATTAACAACTTTCTGTTAAAAATATAAAATGTGTTTCACTTTATGCTTTTATATGCTAAATATATGCAAAGACATCAAAAAAAAGGTTAACAAATGAAAATTATAAAAAAAATAATTTTAGCTGTCTGTTTAACGGGATTTCTGTTAGCAACATTATCGGCTTGCGGAAGATATTCTGAACCTTCACCGATAGAAGGCAGTAACTTCCCGCATAAATATCCACATTCAAAAGGAGAGCCGAATGTCTGATACCAATGCAAATGAGCGGATTCCTTATGTTGAATTTGCCGATAATGCCAATGAACGCACGCCTTGTGTTTTGGTTTTGGATTGTTCCGGTTCCATGCGCGGCGAACCGATTAAACAGCTTAATGCCGGTTTGCAGGCACTGGAAAAGGAGCTCAAAGAAGATATTGATGCCAGTTCCCGCGTGCAAATTTTAATCATTAAAGCATATGGTAAAGACGATGTACAAATATGTGCAGACTGGACAGATGCCATGAATTTCACCGCACCTGTTATGGAAGCCGGCGGTCTTACGCCACTTGGAAAAGCCATGGAAAAAGCTTTGCAAAAAATTGAAGAGCAGAAATGTTTGTACGACAGTTGCGGCATCACCTCAAAACGCCCGTGGATATTTTTAATCAGTGATGGTGAACCGACTGATTACGGTTGGGAAGAATCTGCGGAAATTTGTCGTTATGCGCAAAAAAATAAAAAAGTTGTGATTCACGCTATCGGCACACAAGGTGCAAACTTGGATAAACTGGCAAAATTTTCCCTTTTGCCGCCAAAACGCCTGACCGGCCTTAAGTTTACCGAATTTTTCCTGTGGCTCAGCCGCAGTGTTTCCTGCGTTTCAAAAGCGGCGCCGAATGCCGCCCACTACTTTGACGACATAACCGATTGGAACGAAAAGTAAAAATATGAACAAGAAGCAACGCATACGAGTTATAGCCGCCGGCATTCAAGGTGCTTTGCACCATGCAAAAAATTTGCCGTGTCAGGATTATCACTGTGCCAAAACAGATAAAAATAAGCTCGTAGCGGTTGTTTCCGACGGGGCAGGCAGTGCAAAATACGGCAAAATCGGCGCAAAGATTATATGTGATACTTTATGCGACATACTCATCCGTTCCAATTTAAAAAACATTCGTCAAGATACCGTTCATGCCATAGAAACCGCAAGGCAAAAACTGATTCTGCATCGCTGTAACAAAAGCAAATCTGCCGAAAATCTAATGGATTTCTCCGCCACCATCGTCGGCGCTTTTTGCTTTCGTAACAAAGGTGTCTTTTTCCATATCGGTGATGGTGCCGGTTTAGCTTTTAATCAGCAAAAAACCGATGAATTTATTATTTCCGAACCGGCAAACGGTGCTTTTTCATGCGAAACATTTTTTTACACCATGAGTGACTGGCAAAATTGTTTGCGCTTTACTTTTTTTGACAATGCCGACCGTATTATGCTGATGACGGACGGCGTTACAAACTTTGTTTTTGCCGATGATTTTTATAAAATCAGAAAGAATTTTTTGTATCCGATAATTGATTATCTCAATGCAGAAAAAAATAAAACCTCGGCTGTTAATGCCTTACGCAATACTTTAAACGATTCTCGGGCACAGCGCATAAATGCCGATGATAAAACTTTGTTGTGGGCGAAATTATCATGACAGCAACTGGTCAAACATATTCGGCACTATATCCGGACGGACACAATGAAAAGGTTACGTTGGGCAAACTCTTGAATAAAGGCGGCGCCGCCGGCAAAATTTATGCGGATGCCACCCACGAAAACAGTGTTGCCAAAATATTCCATAATAAGGAACACAGCGACACAAATCGCAAAAAATTGGAAGCAATGCTGCAAAATCGACCAAACATTCCGACTATTCCTTATGAAGGCAAGGAATATATCCAAATTGCGTGGCCGACTGCTTTGTTGGAAGACGAAAAAGGTTTCTGTGTCGGTTATTTGATGCCGCTGATAGATACCAAAGAGGCAATATCCTTAGACCACATTATTCAGAAAGCGGTTCGCCGCAAGCTCGGGCTTTCCGAACGTTATGTTGATCGCGTCTTTGCCGCATATAACATTACATCGGTCGTAGCGGCTTTGCACGCATGCGGTCACTACATTGTTGATTTGAAACCGACAAACGTATCCATATATAAAAACACGATGTTAGTTGCCATGTTTGATTGCGACGGCTTTTCCATTAAAGGGGAAAACGATGCACGCTATCCGGCAGAATACGTCAGTGAGGAATATATCTATCCCGAAGGCATGCAACAAACATGTCAACAAATGGGCGAAGAACAAGACAAATTTGCACTGGCCGTTATCATTTTTAAGCTTTTAAACGAAGGTATCCACCCTTTTTCAGGCGCACCGCGCAAAAATGAAAATATGCTCTCTATTCAGGAACGCATTGCCAATTATCACTATGCTTACGGCATTTGGCCCGACACTTATCAGGCACCGCACCCGTACAGCATTCATGACTATTTTGATAAAAATACCATGAATATGTTTGAACGCGCCTTCACCAAAGGAAACGAGCGCCCGTCCGCACTGGAATGGCAAATGCAGCTTGAATACATTTTAAAACATCTTAAACAATGCAAAAAAAATCCCGATCACGCCTATTTCACACCGAAAGGTTGCGGCCTGTGTATGATTGCCGAAAAGTTCAAGGTTAATGTGGATAACTACAAAAAACAGCAAGAAACCGAAAAAGAAACTCTGCGTGGGGTTAAAATCAAGGAATTAACCATTGAAAATTTGCAAAAAATAAACTTAAAAAACATTAAAAACGCCAAACAGGCGCAATACGGGAGTTATCTGTTTATCGGCATATATATTCTGTTTTTTGCTTCATTATTTAAATTAGTAGCACCATTCAAACAGCAACTTCAAGATGCCGGTATATTTGTCAGGCTTTTATTATTATTTGTTTGCACAACTGCTGTCAGCTCCGGTATTAAATTTCTACCGAAGATAATTCCGCTTAAAAACCAAAATCTTTTCAGTATGTTGTACATTTTTGCACTGGCCTGTCTGGTTATTGCGTTTTTATCAATCAGTGAATTACCCTATGAAATATTCAGACCTATCCCTTAATTTTCCGCAATAGTTTCCCAAGAGAAACTAAGCACCTGAAAAGTGCCTACTTTTCTTTTTATCAAAAACGAGTATATTAAGCCGGATAAGGAGAAAATGTTATGAAAATACCGGGTAAATTAAAAATTTCAGGTGCAGAGGTATACCCTTTTATTGAAGGCGGGAAAGGCATTAACGGTACAGACGGAAAAAGCTCCGGCGCATGGGCTAAAGAAGGCGGTGTCGGCACAATTTCCATGGTCAGTCCGACAGAAGTTGATGCCAACGGAAACGTTGTACCAGAAGTTTTTCACGAAAAAATCAGAGAAAAACGCCATCGTGAAATGGTTGAATATGCCATCAGAGGCGGAATATCTCAAGCCAAAATTGCTCATGAAATTGCCGGCAATAACGGACGCATTCATATCAATATGCTGTGGGAAATGGCAGACTCGGAAGAAGTAATTATTCGTGTGTTGGAAGGTGCAAAAGGCCTAATCCATGGTGTAACAAGCGGTGCCGGCTTGCCGTATAACTTAGGTGCCATTGCCTCAGAGCATAAAGTTTACTATTACCCGATTGTATCTTCCGCTCGCGCTATGGCTATTTTGTGGAAACGTTCTTATAAAAAATATCCGGAATATTTAGGCGGTGTTGTTTATGAAGATCCGTGGCTGGCCGGCGGTCATAACGGGCTTTCCAATGCCGAAAACCCATTGCAACCGGAACGTCCTTACGAACGTTTGATTGAACTGCGCCGCACGCTTGTTGAACTCGGTTTACCGGAATTGCCGATTATTATTGCCGGCGGTGTCTGGAGTTTAAGCGATTGGCAGGATTATATAGACAATCCGGAACTCGGAAATGTGGCTTTCCAATTCGGTACGCGCCCGATGATTACCAAAGAAAGCCCTATCAGTGACACATGGAAAAATTTGATGATGAACACCAAAAAAGGTGATGTTATTTTGCAGGAATTTTCTCCGACCGGTTTCTATTCTTCGGCAATTAAAAATGATTTCTTAAGCAATCTTATGCGCCGCAAAGATGCGGAAATTCCATACAGCAACGAAGCAACCGAAGAATTGACACTTTTGTTACCGATTTCACCGGTTAAAGCTGTTTATATTAAACCGGTAGACAAGATAAAAGTTGAAAAACAGCATAACGAAGGTTACACAGTCATAAAAGAAACGCCTGACTCAACATTGGTATTTTTAACACCTGATGAGTGGCTTGATATGCAAAAACAGCGCGCCGAATGCGTCGGTTGCTTATCTCAATGCCAATATTCCGGTTGGTCACGTGCCAACGGAAGCACCGGTAAAATTCTTGACCCGCGCACATATTGCATTCACCATACCTTAATGGGAATCGGACACGGCGGTGATGTTCAGAAACATTTGGCTTTTGCCGGCCACAATGTTTATCGCTTTGCCTCTGATCCGCTTTTTGCAAACAATCATGTACCAACCGTGCATGAATTATTCCAAGCTATTTTAGCAGGCAAATAATTACAAACATTTCCAACAAAAAAACGCGGCCTGAAAACCGCGTTTTTTTATTTGCCGTGTAATTTTACTCGCGTCCGCCGCGCATTGCCATAATTGAAGGCATATTGGCATACAATTCCTTGGTGCTGGCAACACGCTCCTTGCTGACAATTTGCTCTTTTGCCAACTGAATTTCCCTTGAAGCCACAAGAGTTTGTACATCAGCAGGTAAACTCTTAAAATATTCTGAATTCAAGTTTATTTTTTCTGAAATCGGCGAACGATACGGCACACCGTTTACGCAACAAGCAATCATCAATTGTTGACGAACATCGGCCGACATCGGATGCGGAGAATGCGGTAAGTAGTTTTTGAAATCAATACCGATACCGTTTTCCTTGGCATCTTGAACAATAGCATGAATACGTGCCTGAATATCCGCCTTTCCGGTAATATCCGTATCGGCCAATTCTGCCATTTTTATCTTCAGCGGAATGGTATTTGCCAAATAGCCGTTCTGCAGTTCGGCCGGCACATTTTTCAACAAACTTGTATTCATTAAATCAAGCGTTTCGGTAGAGAACCGCGACAACTTAGATTGAACAACCGGATGATTCAAATATTTCAGCAATTCGCCCTGACGATTTTCTGTTTCAATTTTCTGAATTAAATCCGCAATCTTCGGCAAGAACTCATCCTTTTTCTCCGGATGACGATTCAGGCGGGCAAACATACGAACCAACATTTTTTCCGGCTGATGCTCTGCCCAATCTTTAGAAATAATGGCATGAACACGTTTTCTGCTTTCACGCAAAAGATTGACTTCTTCGTCGGTAAGTTTGCGCCCTTTCGCCTTTTCCCAAATATCGTCACTGAACTGGCGCTCAATTGCCAAATCATGCGAAGCCTGATCCGAATAACCGGCAATAGCCGCCGTTGCAAAAACGGCAACCGCGGCAGGTATAACAATATCAGGATACTTTGCCGCTTTTTTATGCGCTTCATCAACTTTTTCACGAGCTTCTGCTGCTGTTTTCAAAGTTGAATCATTTTCCATTGTTCTCAGCGTTTCAATCTCACCTCTTGCCGCGGCGTCCATAATATCTTGTGGAACAATATCATACCGATCACGCAAGGTCTGCGGCAATTTTTCCCAAATTTCAAAAGTTCTGACATACTCATTATAAATGCTGTTCAAAACATCAGGGGGTGTTTGGCTATCTTCCACCTTAGCCAACGCCGAGGAGTTATATTTTTTCAAAAACTCCTTAAATTCTCCGCTGAAATCAACCATAGCATCCTCCTTTTATGTTAAAGATTAACGACTGCCACGACTTAAGTCTATAACACCGATATTCGGTATTTCCAATCCGACATTACGTACTTTATTTCTCTGATCTTCATGTCCGGCGTATGTATTTTTTCCTTTCTCCGTATTCTCTCGTTCTTGTATTTTTATTTTCACATCATCCAATTTTATTCCCAATTTTTCTTCTTCAATAACCTCGCTCATCAACTTACGGAATTCCTCGGGAGACTTTTTGAATTGTTCAAAAAGCATCGGCTTGCCGGTTTTGGCTCTTTCACTCATCTCGTTATATTTCTGAAGATCTTCATCTGTTCCATTTTCGCCTTTTTCGTAACCATCTGCTGTTTTTTTAATGGTGCCGTTATTTTCCATAACCGACATTTTATACTGGTCTTTCATTGCCTGCTTAATTTCTTCGGCCGTCGGTTCCGTTTTTTCCTGTTGCGCTTGCGAATTTTGCTCAGATGCATTTTGCGTGCGTGCCGCCAATTTTGCTTCAAAAACAGCATAATTCTCAGCGTCCATTTCTTCTTTTAACTGCTCTTTCATTTCGTCGGTCAATTGCGGAACAGCACCCCCCACTTCATTACCGTTCATAATGCAAGCGGCATACAAGCGCGCAGCCATTTCCGGTGTCATATTGTCGGAAAAATTGACCGGCCGCCCGACATTATGCGGATCTTTGAGCATAACATCATAAACTTTATAACCGGCATCTTTAGAAACTGCCACATTTGTTTTTGAAGAATAATGAATTTTGGAATTGTTAAATTCAGCCGCGAATCCATCTGTCACAGAAGTATCTTGTTGATAGTCCTTAATTTTTCCGGCAGAACTGAGAGCGCTGTAATAAGCAATTTTTTCTTCTATCCATTTTCTATCTTCTGTATCTTGTTGCGGTGCAGGTTGCGGCTGCGGCTCATTGGTATCAGCAGAAACTTTAAGAGGATTAGCTTTCTTTTCTTCCTCATCCGTTTGTTTTTTCAGTTCTTCTTCTATATTGACTTCCGTTTCGTTTGAACCGTCCAACTTGAGCAATTTTGCGCCGTCAACCTTATATCCCGCACCTTGGATTTTTTCAATCAGTGTTTCTTCGTTTTCGACACCTTCCCACTCAACACCGGCAATACCCGCCATTTTTTTCAAAGTTTCATTCGGAACATATTTTTTAGGCGCCGTTTCTTCTGTTTTGTTTTCAGTCACTGCTTCTTCTGTTACTTCTTCAGCCACTGTTTCTTTTATTGTATCTTCTGCCATATTTTCTTCTCCTTGTTTTTCCGATTGCGAAGTAATTTTTTTCAAAAACTCACTCGCTTGTTCGGTAATTTTTTTATTCGTGGAAATTTCGCTAACCTTCGCGGCAATTTCCACCAATCTGTCCGTATTTGGTTCAGCTCCATTCTTCTGCGGCTTAATTGCATTTTTCAAAACATTCAAAACTGTTTTCCAGTGCTGTTTCCGATACTTATCATCTATCCTTTCCGCTTCGATATAATCCGTTGCAAAATCGGAACATTTATCTGCTCGTCCGAAGATATATTCGCGTAAATCTATGGTAACTTGCCTTCTTTCAAGCTTGGATAATGTTCTACCGAAATTTTTTCTCGTAACAGCCGAAAGATCAACACCAAGCTCCGAAGCCAACAGTGCATATGCAGTCAGTTTCTTCCTTTGCATATCCGATAATTGTTGTGTATCAGATTTTGTTGCAGGCTTTTTATCTTTTTTCTTATCATCTGATGCTTCTACTTTTGGCTCAGGCTTTTTCTCTTCCTTCTTACCTTGTGGCTCAAGCGTTTCCTGCGCCGGACTGTTTTCTTGTAAAGTTTTAATTGCTTTATTAATCTGCTTAAGAAGTGTCATATCTTTTGAGTTTATATTCCTCATTGCTCTAGAAATTGATTGTTTCAAATCTCTTTCTTTCATTCTTGCCAGCTCGGCAAGAATCGCTTTGGCTCCAACACTATTAATACCGCGATTTTCATCTTTGCAAATTTTCAATAATTCTTGAACCTGTGTCTTAACATCCGTAGCCATTGTTTTAACTCCAAACGACCTTTTCTATTATAAGAATAGCACGGCTTTTTGTTTTTGTCCAGTGTTTTTGTGTAAAAATCAGACGATTTTATAATGTTTTCAAAAATTCCTTGTGAACGGAATCATAATTTTTAAGCGCCGACATATACATAGCGGCCAACTTACCGGCAGTGATTTGAATGGCCTTGCTTTCCGCCACGATTTTGCTGATTTTTTTCAATTCGTCTTCGGGCGAAACGGTCGGTAACGCCGGCGGGCGTTTTTGCGGGCATTCATCCAAAAACCGATTTTCAAATGCCGCGCGCACACCGTTCAGATATTGCAACATCGCAAAATAGCGAAACAGTTTCTGCTCTTTGCGCCGCAAATCGGCAATTTTATCGGCATTTTCACATTTGTGTTCTTCCCGATAAGCCTTCAAAGCATTATGAAATTTTTGCGGACTGATTAAAAGTTCCTGAATAACAACAAAAAGCTGTGATTCGTCGGGCAGTTGACGCATCAGTTTTATCAAGTTTTCAAATATTTCACGACAACGCCGTGCCTCTTTACGAAAGAGTTTTTTATCTTCACCGTAAAACTCATGCGTTGCGCAAAAATCCTGTGCTAAAATCTGGTGTGTTTTCAGCAACTGTGCCGCCTCGTTCAAATAATACAACATCTGCTTTCTATTACGTTTAAGCCCCAAATGCGGCCAACGAGCGCGTTTCATAAACTTTTGAAATACATCGGCAAAATCATTCAACAGCGCAATATTAACCGCTATCGGATTTTGCTTATAAACTTCCTCTGCTTTGTGCATATCGGCCGCGTATTGCGAACAGATATTTTTATATTGCTCGGTAAAAGCAGACGGAAAAATTGTTGCGGTAACTTTCTTTCTTTGCGCCGCCTGCCTGCTGACACTGTTCAAATCCAACACTTTTTCAGCTTTGCGCAATTCGGCAAAATCGGCAGGCATAATAATATTCTCCGATAAATCGTGCTTAAACATATCATATTCAGCATAAAGACGCGGGCAACGAATGATATCATGTGTGGCAGATTTAGCATATTTACGAGTCACCGAGAACGGCAAATAATACGGCACAATATGCGGGCGTTTATAATCTGCAAACGTATAGCCGGCAGACTTGCCTTCACCGCGGCTTAAAACAATTCCTTCCGCAACATCCGCTTGCGGAAATATAAAAGATTGCTCCAGAGCGTATCGCAAAAAAGCTTTGTCGTTCATTACCTTCCCCTTGGGGTTATCCTACGCTACAAGCGTTATTTTTTCGTTAATATGCCGTTTTTTTGTACTTTGCAAAACACAATCTCGGATTTTCAGCTTCCGGTCGCTTTTTAAGCGACTTTTTTTGTTGCCGTGAAATTGAGAATAGCGACAACAAAGGGTAGCAGGAGCCGGCAGTCCGAGCTTATCGCTCGGGCTGTCTTTTGTGTTTGTGCATAATACTTATAAACGTTGAAATTCGCAAAATAATGTGCTAGCGTAATCCAAGTTGTGATTTTTTATAAAAATAAAGAGGTTTGTAATGTCTGGAAAAGCCCGTTATAACGGAAAAGAAACATGGGAAGAATGGCGCAAAGATTGGCAAAACGAAGAACGCTACAATTTCCGCACCATTGAAGCAAAATGGCAAAAAATTTGGGAAGACGAAAAAGCATATAAGGTAGATATTGATTACAATAAGCCTAAGTTTTATGCTTTGGTTGAATTTCCGTATCCGTCCGGTGCCGGTCTGCACGTCGGGCACCCGCGCTCTTATACCGCACTTGATACAATTGCGCGCAAAAAACGCATGCAGGGTTTCAATGTTTTGTATCCGATGGGGTTTGATGCTTTCGGTCTGCCGGCGGAAAATTACGCAATCAAAACCGGTGTCCACCCGGCTGTTTCCACTAAAGAAAATATTGCAAACTTTACTCGTCAGTTAAAATCACTCGGGTTTTCATTTGATTGGGACAGATGCTTCAACACTTGTGATCCGGAATATTACAAGTGGACACAATGGATGTTCATTCAGTTTTTCAAACACGGACTGGCTTACAAGGATAAAATGGCAATTAACTGGTGTCCTTCCTGCAAAGTCGGATTGGCAAACGAAGAAGTTGTCAACGGACATTGTGAACGATGCGGTGCTGAAGTTGTTCGTCGCGACAAAGAACAATGGATGCTGGCTATTACAAAATATGCCGACAGATTGATTAATGATTTGGATATGGTTGATTTTATTGACCGCGTTAAAACAACTCAAATTAACTGGATTGGTCGTTCCGAAGGCGCGGAACTTACTTTTGAATTAACCGATAATTCAGGCAACAACTTAAGCAAACCGATGGTGGTTTATACCACGCGTCCGGATACAACTTTCGGCGTAACTTATTGCGTGATGGCACCGGAACACCCGTTTGTGGCTGAACTGATGGACCGCTTTGAAAATGCAGCAGAAGTTCAAAATTATGTGAATGAAACAGCAAAAAAATCCGAATTGCAACGCACTTCAGACACTACCAAAACCGGTGTTGAACTAAAGGGTATTAAAGCACGGAATCCTTATACAAACACTTTAATTCCGGTATTTATTTCCGATTATGTTTTAAACGGATACGGCTCCGGCGCCATTATGGCGGTTCCGGCACACGACCAACGCGACTATGACTTTGCAAAAGTATTTAATCTGCCGATTATTCAAGTATTAGCCGGCGGAGATATTTCTAAAGAAGCGTGGGAAGAAGACGGTGTTCACATCAATTCCGGCTTTATGGACGGTATGGATAAAAAAGACGCTATGGCCGCGGCAATTAAATATGCGCAAGACAAAGGTTTCGGGCAACCGAAAGTAAATTTCAAACTGCGTGACTGGGTGTTCTCGCGTCAACGCTACTGGGGCGAGCCGATTCCGATGGTTTATTGTGAACACTGCGGTTGGCAACCAATTCCGGAAGATCAACTGCCGTTAACCTTGCCTGATGTACCGGATTATCGCCCGAATGATAACGGCGATTCGCCTTTGGCCAATGCCACCGAATGGGTGAATACAACTTGCCCGAAATGCGGCGGTCATGCACGTCGCGAAACCGATGTTATGCCTAACTGGGCCGGTTCTTCGTGGTATTTCTTGCGCTATTGCGATCCGCACAACGACAAGGAATTTGCCTCTAAAGAAGCACTT
>JAFVBT010000025.1 GCA_017479785.1 Alphaproteobacteria bacterium | reverse complement strand
GATGAAACAACCTTAAAAGCGGATATGGCCGGAGAATAATCATGTCTTTTATGCATAACCAGACATACAGCCGCCGCCAATCACGTCGCAAAGCCGATGTCAACATAACCAACTTAATGGATGTAATGATGGTTTTGCTGGTCGTCTTTATGGTTGCGGCACCGCTGATGACTTCCGGTATTCAGCTTAATTTACCGAAAGTCGGCGGCAAAACCTTAACCGGCGAAAGCACTTCGGTTAACATCAGCGTGGATTATGACGGTAATTATTACATCGGAAAAACCGTTGTACCCGATGAAGAAATTTTGCCGCGCTTATCCGCCATTAAAGGTGAAAACAGCGAACTTTCGGTCACAATTTCCGGTGATACCGATGCGGCTTACGG
Source organism: Alphaproteobacteria bacterium (assembly GCA_017479785.1). Taxonomy (GTDB): domain Bacteria; phylum Pseudomonadota; class Alphaproteobacteria; order RF32; family CAG-239; genus RUG410. The sequence goes on along the minus strand of JAFVBT010000025.1, from coordinate 8,693 downwards.
ACGCGTTATCGGCTTAATGGCTATGCTTAAAGAAGCCGGCTACGAAAAAGTCGGACTGAAAACCGAATCAAAGCCGTTCGGCAGCCAAAACGTTAAACCAGGTAATAAGAAGAAATAGTCTTAAATGAACAAGTACTTAAAACAGTCTCTCATATTACATGCGGTCGTATTCCTAATGATGATTATCGACTTGCCGAGTTTTTGGCACGAAGATTTAACATTGGGACAAGCGCCGATTATTGTAGACTTGTCGCAAGTACGCATTGATGAAATGACAAACCTGCCGTCAAAAGCGGAATTCGGGCCGGAAGACCGCAAAGCCACGGTAGAGGAACGCAAACCGGAACAATATACCAACGAAACCGCGCCTGAACCTGAACCGGAACCGGAACCGGAGCCGGAAACCAAGACCGAGCCGATACCGGAACCCGAAGAAACGCCGGAAGAAACACCGGAAGAAATTAAAGATGACTTTTTAGAGCCGCCGGTTCCAACCAAAAAACCGGAACCTAAACAAGAACCTAAGCCGCAACAAGCGCCGCGCAAGCCCGTTCCGGTTCCGGCACGCAAACCGAAGCCAAAACCGCAAAACAAACCGGCTGATAATAATAAAAAGCAGCAAGAACAGGCAAAAGTTCGCAGCAATGCCTTAAAGAGTCTGATGCAGGAATTGGATAATGATAAAAATCTGGATATCGGCGATAAAACTCAAAGCGCGATGATTAAAGAAGGCACCGAGGTTAAACACATGGGTATTGAGGGCGGCAACAGCAACGGCTCATATTTCAGTGATTTAACCATTTCCGAAACTGACGCCATTGCCAGTTTACTCAGTCAAAACTGGAATCTTGATCCGGGAGCCATCGGCATTGAAGGTATGGTTGTCAAAATCCGTGTCAGCTTAGCCAAAGACGGCACCATTAAAAAGATTGAGTTTGTGGATTTGAACCGCTTCAACAGCGATCCGTCATATCGTTCGGTGGCGGAAAGTGCGCAACGTGCCATTTATGCAACCCAACAGGCGTTTAAGGAAGTGTTCGGTCAAAAATATGCCGACAAATATGATGTTTGGAATACGCTGTTATTAAACTTTGACCCGCTGAATAAAGGCGTTCGGTAATTCTATAAAAGCCCCATAATTGCTTCAATAATCGGCTTATCTGCCGGCGCGAAGTCATATTGCGGCAGTTCATGCGGATCTACCCATTTATACTGTTCATGTTCCAAAACAACGGGAATATCTTTGCTTTTGCAGGTTGCCCAAAAAGAGTGCAAAACGATTGTACCGAAATCATAATCGTAGGAACTTGTGACAAACGGTTCGCGCACAAAAACTTCCAGCTGCATTTCCTCCATCATTTCACGACGCAGGCACTCTTCCAGCGTTTCGCCCTCTTCCAGTTTGCCGCCCGGAAACTCCCATTTATATTCAAGATTTTTGCCGTGTTTACGCTGTGCAATCAGCAATAATCCGTCACACATAATCAATCCGGCAGCAACATCGCGCTTTGATTTCGGTGCTGTATTTTTATTTTTTTCGGTTATATTATCCGTCATCATTTCCTCCGATTTATAACACACGGATAACATATTACCGACAGATTTTCAACGTTTATCACATTTTTGATGCACAATTAGAATGAATAGTCCTTATAAAAAAAGGAGCTGAAATTAAGGCATCTCATACCGCAAAATTCGCTTGATTTTTTCTAACGTGAATAATAGATTGAGGGTATGGGAGAGTTATAATGAAAAAATATTTCGTGTTGATATTTATGCTGTTGGTTGGTGCTTGTGCTAATTCGGTTAACAAAACCGAGTTTGTAAATCCGATTTTCAATCAGCCGTTGCGGCCATTATCAAACGGTAACGGCTACGTATATTTAACCCCGACATCCATTGATATGCGTACCCCGAAAGATAAAAATCTGGTTGATGGCAAAGGTGAATGCGAACTTGTTGAAAATACACAAAAACGCATTACCTTGAAGTGTAAATATAAAATTATTCCTCCAAAAGATTTTTTACAACATCTTAAAAAGCAGTTGAATAGTTCTAACAAGCGTCGACAAGAAATAGCTCAGGCGTATTTAAACAGATATTCTTTTATTTTTGAAAGGTATTATACATATTATATAAAACATCTATTATCTGCCAATTGTCTTGTAATAGGAGAAGACATCAAGAATATAGGCGAAGATCACGTAAGTGCTATCTCAAATTATTGTGTGACTCCACCTGCTGATTACAAATCAAAATCTGATTGATCTGGCCATTCTCTCTGCCCAATCGTTACGTTCTTGTTGTACATCTTTGCGATGAACATTAGTAGCGATTTCATTTACATTCTTATCCGCTATTGCCTGATATAATTTCGGCCAATCAGCTTTTTGAATTCCTCCTCTAACGTTATATTGAATATCCAACAGAACTTCTTTTAATGGAATCGGTAAGTTGTCGAAATCAACAAATTCGCGCCGAACTTGTGCTAAATCATTAGTCATATGATTTTGTGCCATATTTAGCGCATCTTCTTTTGATATGCGTAAAGGTGTATCTTTTGCAAAATTTTCTGCTTTTGTATTGTGGTGAACAAATTTATTATTTTCATCCACCAACATACTCATATCACGTAAGTGGTAATAATATTGTTCTTTCTCTGCGTCAGTTGCCGGTCTGCCGTTAATCATAAAATTCACTTTCATAAAGTCCTCTTTGTTATTGATATTTGCTCCGTATCCGGTTGTAATATAACCATTAATATCCAAATAAGGATTCTCAATAAAATTCTCATATTCTTTAATATTGGCACGCATTCTCGCATATAAATCCTCGTCTGAAATATAGTTCGGGTTGTTTACATATTGAGCGTCGGTTGCAATATTACCGGAATTATTCTGTGCATATTGAACACCTTCATTATATGGTGACGGATTATTGCGTATAAAATCATTCAAATATCTGTCATAATCTTCTTGCGTCGCATAGTTACTGCTTGGCATTTTTCCTATTGATCTACTTATGTTTTATCTCCTTAAATAAAATTAATACTGATTTTTAAATAAGAAGAAAATTATTAAATATCAAGATAAAAAATGATAAAAATATTATTCAATTAATAAAATATGTAATTAAAACAATCATCTAGTAAAATAAGAAAATAAATGTGCTGTGGATAAATTTATTAACAAACCAATACAAAATCACAAAATGCGGAAATTTGAGCACAAATTTAGGCAATAAAAAAGGAGCTGAGATGCTCCCTTCATTTAATGCCTGTTATACCAGTGTACGGCATCGGCGCAGCTTTCTTCGCTCATCCCTTTTACGCGACAGCGATTAACCTCTATCACCGGTGTTCTGTCCATTGTGAAACACCCGTCACCGATAAGCATTGTGTCAATATATGTGTTTACGCCGGGATTAACCTTAGTCATATTAACACTTGTGCGGATATCCGGCCAAATAATTTTAAACCCTAGATTGTTAATGCGCGTTGTCAAGTCATTCAACACAAAAACACGGATAGAGCATCGCGCCATACCATCCATCCCTTTTATAACATTAAAATTTTCATACCATACCAAAATTTTGCGTTTTTCATTATTATCAAACTCTATATGTCCGTCTTTCAAATGGAATGTGAAAACGCGGCCATAAGTATTATCATACTTTTTGGCATCATCGCTTGTATCGTAATTATCAATATTTTTGATGCTTTTGGTAAAGTTCGGATTTTCTGCATCCTTTTTCTGGGATTCGGCTGAAGCAGTTGCCTGATTATTTCTTGGCATTTGTCGGGAGGCATTGCCGTTCGGAAGCGTTTTTGATGTACTGACCGGTGCAATTTGTTTTGAATTGTTATCCGCAGCAGGTGCAATTGCCGGCGACAATGTTTGCGCATTCGCCGCAAAGGTCCACAACAAACAGCACGCCGCCGCGCCGATAACACTTTTTTTAATCATTCTCACCCGCTTTACTTAATTTGGTCCAAGGTTTAATCAACTTTTTTCAGTTCTTCAATTGTAGAGTTAATTTTATTGGTAATTTTTTCCATTTCGCTTTTTCGTTCTTCTTCAACTTGCTTTTCCAACACACTTTCCGGCACATCCTTAAATTCGGAGTAATATTCCGGATTTTTGGAATTAATATAGTTGAAAATTCCGACACAGCTGCCTCTGTTGAGCAATTTACTGTTTTTCATTTCAAGTTTTTCGCCTTCAGTCACGCATGTTTTAACGACATATTCCAAACTATCAAGCAACGAAAAGCACTTATCTGTTTCCACTTCCGATTTAAAACTCTTTTGTTTATGGGCCGCAATGGAATCTAAAAATACGGTCTGTGTTGCAACGCTTTCGGCTTCTTCGTCACTTTCTGCGGCAACAACTTTTCCATCCTGAATATTATACCTTTTGGAAATGGTATCCTTCCAACTCAATTCCAATTCGGCCTCTTTCAAATCTTCATCTGTGCGGTTGAACGCCGTTAACATAAATTCACACCTGTCAATAAGACCGTCTTTGTTGCGAACCGGCTCAATATTTTCAATACGAAACAGAATTGCGTTATTATCAGATGTTTCTTTTGCCGGCTCATTCTTTTTCGCCGGTGCCGCATTGGCATAAACCGCTGCCCCAAAAGCCAAAACGGTAGCCAAACTTAAGATTGAAATTTTGTTTAATACAGTCATTTTCTTACTCCGATATATTAAAGTTTGCTTTCATATTAAACGATTATTATTTATTTTTCCTTAAATTTTTTTAAAAAACTACATTTCCGCCAACTTTCTTTGCAACCGCATCATATCTGACCACGCTTTAGCCTTTTGCGCCTGACTGCGCAGCAAAAATGCCGGATGATAACCCGCCAATGTCGGTATTATACTGCCGTCAGGCAAAGTATATTCCATAAGATGCCCGCGCATATCCGATATATTTTCGGCTTTATCCAAAACCGCATTTGCGGCACTCGCGCCGAAAAGAAAAATAATTTTCGGTTTTATCAATTCTATTTGGCGGTGCAAAAACGGCAAACAAACCGCAGTTTCGGCATCCGTCGGTGTGCGGTTTCCGGGCGGACGCCATGGTAATACGTTGGTTATATAGCAATCTTCGCGCCTTATTGATATTGCCGCCAACATTTTATTCAACAATTGACCGCTGCGACCGACAAACGGTTCCCCTACTCTATCTTCATCTGCGCCCGGTGCTTCGCCTATTAACATAATTTCTGCCTGAGGATTACCGCTGCCGAAAACGGTTGAATTCGCCGAAAACCTCAAAGAACATCCGTTAAAATTTTCCATCATTGCTTTTAAATCTTCCAAAGTTTGTGCTTTTGCGCATAATTCTCTGGCATTGGCGCAAGCAGCGGAATTTTCTTGCGCCAAAAGAGTTGTCGCCGGACGAATGGTAACTTTTCCGATATTTTCTGCCGATTTCGGCGTATTTATTATTTGTTCCGCATTTTCCGGTGTTTCATTCTTTTGCAAAGCGTTATAAGGCTCATCGCCGCATATTGTTTCAATGCCTGCCGCCATATACCAAGATAGAATGTTCTGTATATCTTCCATTGCAACTTCCCTGCGATTGATTATATTCTTAAAAAGTTTTTTTGCAATATTGCTGTGTGTATTTACACATTTATAATTTTTTTTTATAAATATGGTATAAAGTATGCATAAACTAATTCGGGATTACAAAAGTTATGAAAAGCATTATGATAAAATCAATTTGCACAATTATCGCGGTTTCGATAATTGTTTTGGCGTGCTCGCACAGTATTTTGAATTTTTCGGAAATGTCTTCCGAATCGTCTCTGCAACCTAATTTTGACCAAAACGGTTATTGGGACACACCTGATTTTAAGTTCAAAAAGAATCCGGACGATTCTTTTATCGTTTACGGAAAAAATTCAGTTTACGGAGCTTATTTGGCCGGTCGTGTCGCCCATTTGCGCCAAGATTTTATTAATGCCGCAGAATATTACAAAATCGTTATGGATAAAGATAAAGATAATGCCGTTGTTAACCGTGCCATTTATGTTATTCTGTCATCACTCGGCCAAATCAACGAAGCCTACCCTTATGCCGAACAAGAAAAAGATGATTCCAAAAAACAAACATTGGCGCCTTTAGTGATTTCTCTTAAAAATTTTGCCGACGGCAATTATGAAGAAGCACGCCAAAGTATCGGCACAATGAATGACAATTTACATACCATTTTAATTAATCCGCTGTTTAATGCGTGGGCCTATGCCGGCGAAAACAATGAAGAAAAAGCCATCTCTTCGCTTAAAAACTTAGAAAAGGATAAAACTCTTGCCAGTATGAAACTCTTTCACGAAGCAATGATTTATGACTATCTCGGTAATAAAGAAATGGCCCGAAAATCTTATGAAACAATTATTCAAAATTATCCGCAGGAAGTTACTTATCGCTACTTAGAAATTATTACCGATTTTTATATCCGTAGCGGTGACAAAGAAATGGCTCGCAAAGTATCCGGAGTGTATAACGACAGTTCAATGTTGTCCATTTTGCTCAAAAATATTGATCGCAACATAGATATTGCCGACAGTAATGCCAAGCCGATTATAGACGCACCGCGCAAAGGACTGGCTGAAGCCATGTTCAACATCGGCACATTATTCCGGCTTTCTGCCGGCGGGGCGGAATTTGCACAAATATATATTGCCGCAGCATCTTTCTTAAATCCGGATTATGATATTTCTAAAATAGCCATGGCAAATGTTTTGGAAGAATTAGGGCTTTACAAGGAAGCTAATCGTTATTATGAGCAAATAAAACCCGAATCCGGCTCTTATTTTATCGCACAAATAAAAATGATAGAAAATTTAAACACCTTAAAGGATTATCAAGGTGCCGAAAAGAATTTGCGTAGATTGTTAAAACAATATCCGGATAATACGCAACTTTTAACGGATTTGGGCGATATTATCGCTTCGCAAAAGAAGTTTGATGAGGCAATCAACGTTTATCTGCAAGCGGTTCAAAAAAATCAGCATCCGCAAGACGATATGTGGCCGCTTTACTATTCGCTTGCAGTAGCTTATCATCGCAACAATCAACAAGAACAGGCAGAAAAATATATGCTTCAAGCGTTGGATCTGAGCCAACGCAACCCGAATGTTCTGAATTATTTGGGATATATGTGGCTTGAGGACAACCGTAATACCGACGAAGCTATACAGATGATTCTTGATGCCTATGCCCAACTTCCTTATGAAGGACACATTTTAGACAGTATCGGTTGGATTTATTACCGCATCGGTAATTATGAAAGAGCAATTGAATTTTTGGAACAGGCTTCCGATATGAATTCCGGAAATGCCGTTATCAGTGACCATTTGGGTGATGCTTATTGGTTTATCGGACGTAAAAACGAGGCCGTATTCCAATGGAAGCATGCGCTTGTCTTAAAGGAAGACTCCGATTCCATTGATAAAAAAGCCATCAAAGATAAAATAGAGAACAGCAATATTAAAAACTCCGTTATCACTATTAAAAATCAGGAGTTATTGAAAAAATTGGAAGAATTGGCATTGCCGTCAGAAAGAGAATAGAACATACCTGAAAACAAAAAGCCCGTCTTTTACGGCGGGCTTTTCGTTTTAGTGCATTTTTGATAAGATTGTCCTTGTGTCTGTTCCCTCAATTTTATCAATAAGAGAAACCGTCAGAGGAAAGACTTTAGGTGGGACTTCCTTTTGCCATTGGCCGTTCACGCAGTGATTGCGCAACGCAACCTCGGCCTGTGGACCGTTATGGTCTGTAAAGGTGCGCAAAATCTCATAAATAGAGATTTCATACCCTTCTGCCGTCCGGTGTCCCTGCAATACCTTAAAGTGAGGGAACACGGGAACAACAGCTTGTCTGCCTTGCACACCGGGCTCGGAGAACATGAATACCGACTTAGCGGGTTTCCCGTTCGGCTCGCAAACGATGGTGGAGCATTCGGCACCGCACTGCTCGTACAGGATGTGATAGCCATTGGTAGAATTGAAGATAGGAATTGTCAGCGGCTGAACGCTTACAACCATGTCTTTCTTTATCTTCTTATCAACCGCCGCTGCCATCTGCTTTACAACGTCATCCGGTGTTTTCTTCCACCTACCGTTGCTTTTAACATTGACAACTTCGGCTTTAATCAGATGCCGACCATTGCGGTTTGTGAAAGGATACAAGACCTGATATACCTTAACTTCATTACAGTTACGGCATACAATATACATATCCTTCTTTACCTGAACCAAAGCCTGCCTTTCGGCATGCTTTTTACCTTCCTTCAGAGCTTTTGGCGGCATACCATCGGCCTTAAAAATGGCCGTTGCCTTGTTTGCTGAACGCTCTTCCCAAAGGGCATAAGCGTTCTGCTCCTTATAGGCCTTTAGATATTCCATATCGTATAGGTTTTATGTCCCGAGAATAACTTCCCGAAACAGGTTAATAATAAATTCATAATTTTGTTATTGCTTTCAGTATAACAATTTCATTTTTTTTGTCAATATATTATGTAATACAAGCACAAAAAAAAGGAACCCGCCGGCCTAGCCGGCGGTTCTTCTTATACGCCTATAAGGCTCACTTTACCAGCACACGCCTAAAGGGCGTACTACAATCTGACCGGGCGACTATTACTTGCTACCCGTAAACGGGTCTATATCTAATG